>JAYSRX010000053.1:0-3950 GCA_043720795.1 Minisyncoccota bacterium
CTTTCATAAAGTATAGAACCTCGAGAGGGCTTATGTATTGCGACATAGCATATGCGTAGTCGAGTAGGTGCCTCTTGTCTCTGGTCTTACTCCCCTACGATATCATATTTATTTTAAACGTTCAACCCCTTGAAATTGTGACTCTATCGGTCCTTGTGCTTGAGTGAAAGGAAGGTTAAAACCGTATTTGAAGACATAAATAGAAAGTGCAAAAATAACAAACGCAACAATAGTCATAATCATATTTGCAGAAGACGCATCTTTGGCAAACCCGGACTTCACAAGCCAATTTGTCATCTTTGAACCAGACTGAGAATTGAAAGAGCCTCCTGATACTGGAGTAGGTTTGAAATTATCTTCTTCAAATTCAACATTCATACTTTTAGTATACAGCAAAAAATGAATCGGACAAAACAAAAAGGCACCGCAAAGCGGCGCCTTTTTGTAAATTAGTCTTCTTTTAATCTTCTTTAATATCAGGATTTGAAATACATACCTTTGTATCGGGAAATGCTTTAAGAGTACCGTCAGTTGCAATACACGAAAGTGTATATGTACCAATTCCAACTTTCTTCTCCCCACTCACAGAAATATTAGTTTCTCCAAGAATCGGATTAATGGTAAGTATTGGACTTTTTAATCTATCCAAAAGAGTACATGAATTTACTCGCTTTGCTTCCAAGAAAAGTCCGCATTGACTGTTTGTGGATACAATATTTGGATTGAAGTAGAATGTTGCAGCTGGAGCAGTGGATAAGGTACAGGACTCATAAGAACTTGCATATGTACCATCAGAACGACAAGAGCCGTATACTTTATGGGTTATATCTGTAGGTCCACATGTTTCATCTAGAGGTTTTGTCCCACAACCTACCGTGACTGTTGGACAATTCGCAGTTTCTGTGCCATCAGATGTCTTCATTTCAACAGTTCGAGTATATGAATTAATATTCTCATATGATGTCTTATGTACAGAACGTGTTTCATTAAGAATCGGATTGGTTTTGGTTGGATCCGTAAACCATTTATATGACAGCCCAGCTGTATCGGATGCGGTATATGTTATTAACTCATTCCGCAGGGCTGGATTAGGAGTAACTGAACATCGAAAAGCATCAGCGCTTAGTGGATCTTTTTTAGGTAGAGTACAGTAATCAGTTGCTCCTTCGTTATATCCTGTACAACTCCATACCTCATCATTTAGAGTATCTACTCCAACAACAGGTGTTCCTGGTGTACATACATCTATTGTAGTTTTAGAACAAACTCCATTTACCGGCAATACAGCAAGAGTGATTGAATGAGAAGTCCATCCAGAAGCAAGACCATGTTCATCGTATGTTTTTGCCTTGAATGATTGGGTTCCGATTGAACTCCATGATTTGTTAGTGTTTTGAAGTGTACCCGATGTTACAAACCCCGTCGAAGGCAACCATTGATCAATGACCCCATCGTTATTCCAATCAAGTGCATATCTTACTCGGTCACCATCGGGATCCGTACCTTTGATTCCAAAAGTATATGTCGTTGAAACAGTTCCCGTAACAGGGCCTGAAATTACAGGCGCGGCGGGTGCGCGGTTGGCAGGAGGAGGTGTTACAGCAGTGAAACTGTATGTAATGGTTTTTTGAGGAACTTGCAGAACGTATGTAGAGCCGTCTGTTTTCATTGGGAGATTGGTTGAGATACAAGTATCTTTTGGAATACTATTACTAGCATTATAAACAGTAAGAGTCTTATAACGATAGTAAAATTTTCCTGTAGTTGCTCCAAAATTAAAATAAGGTTTTATTGTTCCAACTGCGTTTACTGTGCAATTCATCGTATATCCATTTGATTCATCGCCATTCAAATTTCCACAGGAAAGATTATCTTTATTCGTAATACTTTTTTCAGGAAAATCAAGCCTTAATGGGATATAAACTCCCACAGTACCAAGGTAGGTCCCCTCATACCATACTTTGACACTATTAACAAAATCGTTATCTTTACATGTATCTTCTACTCCTGGTGCTGCATTAAGTTTCCACGCACCATAAGGAGAATCACTACTATACCCTGTCCCAAACCATGAAATATCTGTGCTTACATGTTTTTTGAAACTGAGAGCAATATCCGTTCCAATGGGCACAGAAGCACCTTCTGCAATAAGAGCATTTGTATCTCTATTTCGTACTTCAACATTATATTTTACAGTGATGTTCGGATTTTTAAGGCCAAGCGTCCACCCACTTCCACTTCCATACCATCCAGGAACCTGAGAGATGCTCCAAAAATATTCAAAGTTTTTTTCTATAATTTTATTCCATGTTGCTGATTTCGCTTCTGTTACATTTGGCATTATAAAAAGACTACCAAGTAAAGCACAGAGGAATAAGGGCAAAATAATATTATTCTTAATCTTATATTTTTTGATTAGTAAAACAACAATAAGAAGAATAACCAGTCCAAATATAAGGGAAAGAATTTCTTTTAATCCGGTCTTGTCACATGAAGCAGGGTCGATTAGCTTACAGTCATATTCCATAATAGATTCATCTACTAGTTTGTTATTCGTATATAGTGACGCATGGAGAGAGAACGTATCAAGATTTACTTTTGAAATAAAATCTTTTTTAATTGCCATCATGTCGCCAGTTACTTCTCCCTCATAGGTATGTGATTCAACGACTCTTCCCTTATTGTCCTTGATTTCGAGTACTACCTTATTATTTGATACTTCAGAGGAAGTTCCACTGTTGTGTAAACATGTAAACATCGTCGTAGATTCATCTTTTTTCAAAGGATATGAAGTAAGAGCAGGAAAATTAAGTCGTACTTTATCCACGCCCTCTCGAACAAATCGCATACCTACAATTGATTTTGTGTCTTCATATTTTACTTCTCCAACTAGATAATAGACGGGAGATTCTTTTTCAGGAATATTCAATTCGATATCTTGAGAAGAATTTGCATCAATCGTTACATCGCTTGTAAATGATCGAATAAGATTGCCTGGATTCATACTATCCCATTGATACAGTTTCCATTCTACAGTAGTAGTTAATTTTTGATCAGTTGTATTATCGAGTGAAAGTAAAATATGTGCATCATCCTCTCTTTGAATTCGAGGAGGATAAGCAGCGAAATAATAAGGATTATCGTTTATGACTACAGAACTCTTATCAAATGACATTCCTTTAGATTCTCCATCGACATTAAAATTAAATGAATTACCAACAATGTCATCAGTAAATGAGAGCCCAAGAAGATTGAATCTTTTATCTGAAGTGAAATAAGTAGCAAGTTGATAGTCACCTGTTTGTGCATAAGCAGGAATTTTCCATGAAAATTTTGCAGGAACTGTTCCATTCGCAGGAATTGTAATATTATCAATTGCTACAAATTGATCAACAACATCAGGTCCGTTTGGATCTTTTTCTTCTCCTCTTGTTTTAAATATTTTTACATACAAAGTACCTTCGACAATTGGGTATGCATTATTGTTTTTAATATCACCAAAAAAATCCATTGTCATGCCCGAAACCACATTTGAACTTTGTGATGTCATATCAGCCTGAATACTCCCAAAAGAATACATGTCAAAACAACTTGTAATCTCAGGGTTTTTTTGTGTACTTACAGATTGACCTTGTTGAATTGCAAGTGGAATAAAATTTAAAATACTCGAAGTTCCATTTTTTTGAATATCTTCTTTTTGTTTTTCAATAGTTTGTTGAGGAGTTTTTGATCTGAGAATTGATTGTTTTTCAGAATCAGTAAGATACTGGACATCGTCTTCGGTTAATCCATAGTCTTCCCATTTGGTACTTTGTGCAAAAACAGTAGTTGATAAAAGAACTAATAAAAAAGCAAACAAAACTAAAGATATTTTTTTCATAATTTTATTATACTTTAAATATATGAATGCTTTAAATTTTTATGAGGATAAAACAAAAGAGGCGGCCTTC
>JAYSRX010000054.1:0-3871 GCA_043720795.1 Minisyncoccota bacterium
GGTTTGATCAACAATGTTTTTTCAAAAATAATATTGCGATCGATCCTTACAATCAAAGGTGGAGTCGAACCAGGTGGATACGAATTTTCAAAAGGAATGGGAGCTGTTTCGACCGCACTTTCTTTGGATGAACCCAAATACAAATACATTCTTATTTTTGATGGATTTAGAAAAGGACAAATTGCACAAGTTATTGGTGAAAAATTAAATTGGGATACAGAGAAGACAGAAGCGTTCGGTGAAGTCCCTCCAGCTTGTCCATTTTTGGGTCAGGAAGGCTACTTGGCTTCCGGAACATATCTTATCCATGTTGAAGAAAAGATTGCTGTGGTAGAGCAGACAATGCAACAGACTTTTCATGACGTCCTCAATGAGCTTGGGATCAATGAGGCAGATATTTCTGTTCCACAAGTAATTACTATCGCATCGCTTATCCAAAGAGAAGCAGCTGGCAAAGCAGACATGCGTCTTATCTCAGGAATTATAGATAAACGATTGCAAATTGGAATGCCGCTTCAGATTGACGCCACACTTCAATACGTTCGAGGAAACGAAAAGAATTGGTGGCCTGTACCTCGTTCAGAAGATAAAAAGTTAGATTCTCCTTTCAATACATATCAAAATATTGGACTTCCACCTGCACCGATCGCAACTCCAAGTAAAGACGCAATCTATGCAGCATTGAATCCAATGGATACGGATTGTCTTTTTTATATTCACGATAATCGTCGCAATATCCATTGCTCTACTAATTACGAACAACATAAGCGGAATATTAGGTCTTATCTTAAGTGATTAAGTGTGTCATCCCTGCGTAGGCAGGGATCCAGGATTACAAGAGTTATGTAATTATATTCAGAGAACGTTAATAACTATTCGTTACATAAAGCATATGATAAATTTCTAATACGGACTGGATTCCCGCCTTCGCGGGAATGACGACATTGGATGACAAATTATTGAAAATAAGCTAAACTAATCCCATTATGTTAAATTTTGTAATGAAACAGATGGTGAAAAGGCAGATTAAGGACATGCCACAAGACCAGCAAGATATGATCCTGAAGCTTATGGAAGAGAACCCAAATCTCCTCAAGACTATTTCTAGTGAAATTCAAGTGAAAACCAAAAAAGGTATGGATCAACAAACTGCCATGATGCAAGTAATGATGGATCATAAAGAAGAACTGCAGAGAGCGATGATGAAACATAAGAAGTAATATGTCACTCTCAATCGGAATCGTCGGCCTCCCGAACGTAGGTAAATCTACATTATTCAACGCCATCACCAAAAAATCTGTACCCGCAGAGAACTATCCTTTTTGTACAATCGATCCTTCGGTTGGAATTGTTCCTGTGCCTGATGATCGGATTGATCTGTTGGCAAAATTAAGCAACTCTGTAAAAGTAGTTCCTGCTGTAGTAGAATTCACAGACATTGCTGGGCTTGTAAAAGGTGCGTCCGAAGGTGAAGGGCTCGGAAACCAATTCCTTTCACACATCCGAGATTGTGATGCTGTTTGCGAAGTGATCCGAATTTTTGATGATCCAAAAGTTATCCACGTACACAATGAAGTGAATCCATTGTCAGACGCAATGGTTATTAATTACGAACTTGTGCTTGCAGACCTCTCAACTGTCACCAAACGAATTTCTAACCTCGCAAGTGAAGTCAAAAGACAAACTCCTGTTGCAGTCAAAGAGCATAACGTACTATTAAAAATTGAAGAAGCACTCAAAGATGGAAGATTTGCTAATCAAGTCGAACTTACCGATGAAGAAAAACCATTTATCAAAAGTCTACATCTTCTGACATCAAAACCGATCATGTATGCATTAAATAAAAAAACCGGTGGGAATAATCTTGATGAATCCAATGATCCTCGATATACAGCTCTCATTACTTATATAGAAGAGAGGGGTTGTCATTACACTAAGCTTGATGCAAGTTCAGAACTTGAAATCAATACAATGAATGATGAAGAAAGAATAAGTTTTAAATCAGAAATGGGAATCGAAGGGGGATTGAATGAACTTATTCTCAAAGGATATGAAATTCTGAATCTTATTACCTACTTTACAACAGGAGAGACTGAAACTCGAGCATGGACTGTTAAGCGAGATTCGACCGCACCCGAAGCAGGAACTGCAATCCATACAGACTTCAAAGAAAAATTCATCCGCGCAGAAGTCGTAGCTTGTAAAGATCTTGTTGAATGTGGATCATACGCAACTGCACGTGAAAAAGGAGTACTAAAAATTGTAGGGAAAGACTATGTTGTGCAGGATGGGGATGTGATTGAGTTTAGGGTGTAGATACTTGACATATATTATTACTCATGCTACTGTACTAATCAGTAGCATTTTGAATTAAAGGTAGCGGCTTTTGAAAGGAAGCCCAGGTGTCCTCAACAATACACCAAACAAATTGACATGAAGTTTAGAATAGATACGCCGAATCTTTTTGGAATTGCACATCCAATTTCTGTCCCTTCAGGATCGAATGTGGATCTTGCAGTAAAACCGTTCCATGGCTCAGCAATGTCCACTGGATGTCAGGAACTTCTCACCGAAGAAAACTACGGTGCTCCGAAGCCTACTGGCAAAATTCAAGCTCGGTTCCACAACGTCGGTCGCGATTACGCAGTCGATGAGGTTCCTGGCATCGTCGCGAATCTGATCACCGAGTTCGGCTTCAAAGTCCGTCTTGGATTGCCCGAGGAGGCATTGCTGTGCAAAAAGCAAAACGCACATTCCATTCCTGAATGGTTCGTCATCTTCGGGAAATCGTTCAATGACCGCTGGATCTATTGGGTTGATGATCGCTTCTTGATCACTCCCGAAGGCAACGGAAAACATTGGAGTTCATGCCACACGCTCTTTCTTGTGGAAGAGCTGTAAACAACCCACCAACCTCAACACAGGAACCCACTGTCACGAGATGGTGGGTTTTCTTTTTTACAAATTAGTTTATAATTTCAGTCATCACACCTAAACTGCATCCTAAACGGGTGCTGTTTTTCATTTAATCACTTGCTATCTAAAAATAGTGTTGGTATGCTTAATTATAAGACGAGTTTGAAATATAAATAAAAAGTGGGGAATTAACGATCAGATATCTATTTGCAAAGATGGTGTTGTCATAGAGTTTAAGATATAAAAAAACCCGCACTTTCGTGCAGGTCGGGAGTTCTGAGTTACTATTTGTCAGGATAGTCTTTCTTGAACCAATCAGGTCTTCCATATTCATCTCCAGTGCCGTCGTTATCGTCTTCTTCCTCACCATCTTCATTATTCGAATCATGATATTCAGCGATGGTTTCTGGAGTAACGCGTAGATTAAGCCAGACACAAGTCATCATTAGAAAAAATCCAAAGATTATGAACATAGCTGACACAATGAGAAGACAAGCTTGCCAATTCAATGGAGCATTGAGAAACAGATCGTCAAATCTGTAACAAAAATACCAAGCACTGAGTAAGAAGATCGAAAGTGAAATGATAAAACTCCCCGTGTTGTCCTTAAAATAATCGTGATGGGAAAGAGAAGTACTGTATTTTGAAGAAAAGTTTCGCATTCCCAGCCACAGAAAAGCTACGAAGAGGAGTGACATTCCCAAGGCGATCCATACAAGGTATCCAAACAGAGGTTCCATAATTGTAGTTAGTTTATTGGTTTATTGTGTGAAGAATTCTCCCTTAGAATAAAACATTTCTATCTTTTGTCAACTTCTCATACTGATGGTAAACCTAGATTCCTTAGGAGCGCAGCGAGTTTGGAATCGGAAATACTCTTGTGGTAGTATAAAACACATGAAATCATATGATCACAAATCCATTGAAGCCAAATGGCAACATCAATGGAAAGAAA
>JAYSRX010000055.1:0-3822 GCA_043720795.1 Minisyncoccota bacterium
GCTCAAGCGCAGATAGAAGGCGTTGAAAAAGTTTTTATATGCCCACGAGGTGAAGCAGGATGTTTTGGATGTGCACCATTTGAAAAAATAATTAAGGGTGAAGCTGAATTTTTGGGTAATGGAGAGTGGGGGCAGGAGATGTACATGATCTCTTAATCATCTCAAAAGATTAGTTGACATATTCGCTATTTTATAGTATATATTTTTACTCATGAAGTATATGAAGAAATCTTTTTATTTGAGTATTGTGGCATGCGTTGCACTTTTTAGTGTGGCGTGTTTTTATGCACTAACTTATATTTCAAATAGTTCCTATCGAGTCATCACTGTGTTCTTGCTTTTAATACTTCTTTCTAATCTTTGTGCAAAAGCCTGTCTATCTAATCTCAAACAATATGGAGAAATTATATAGAAAATTCGATCAGGAATACTGTATAAAAAATATTTTATTCTATTCTTTTCTATATGTTGTGACATTCGGAATAATTCTATCCATTTTTACCTTACATCCTAAACAAAATTATGACTTACCTATTATTAGAAACATAATTATATTTTTTGCAACAATTTTGCTCACCAAATATTTCCTTTATATGACTATCAGTCCATGGCATGATGTTGTGGTTGCTTATACTGATATCAAAAAATCCAAGGCAATAAAAAGGTATAAACCTCTTGTTTCAGTTATGATTCCTGCATGGAACGAAGAAATAGGAATATTGAATACGGTTAAAAGTCTTTTAAAAAGTAATTATCGTAAAGTTGAACTTATTATTGTGAATGATGGTTCAACTGATAATTCAGATGCTCTAATCCGTGAATTTATTGAAAAATATTATGCTAAGCATCCATCACCACACAGAAGAATTGAAATTATTTATCAATATAAACAAAATGGTGGTAAAGGCGTAGCTCTTAATACAGCCATTAAAATTTCTAAGGGAGATATATTGATATCTATCGATGCGGACTGTCTTGTTGTGCCTGATACAATAAGGAACTTTGTTCGGTACTTTGCTGATCGTGATGTAATGGCTGCTGTAGGAAATGTAAAAGTTGGTAATACTAAAAACGTAATTGGAGTAATCCAATATCTTGAATTTATTTTTTCTTTTTATTTTAAAAAAGCTGATTCGATTATGAATACAATTTATATTATCGGAGGAGCAGCGGGTGCATTTCGACGTGAGACATTGGAAGAAGTTGGAGTTTATAATACTACAAATATTACCGAAGATATTGACTTGTCGCTTCGTATACAAGTAGCTGGATTGAAGATTGTCTATGCCGCTGATGCTCTGGTGTATACAGAAGGTGCGAACGAGATTGATGGTCTTATAAAACAAAGACTTCGATGGAAGAGAGGACGATTCGAAACATTCTTCAATAATCCTCAAATGTTTTTTAGTCTTAATCCAATTCATAATAAAATATTGTGTTGGATTATTTTGCCCCTCGCATATTTTGGTGAACTTCAGCTCTTTCTCGAACTTTTCTTTGTGGGATTTTTGTACGTATATTCATTTTTAATACATGACTTCTCATCTTTTGTTTCTGGAATTATTGTCGTGAGCTCAATGTTTTTTGTTCAGATATTTTTTGATGATAATAGAAGTCGTAAATTATCTTTTTATTTTTTGGCACCAATTGGTTGGCTTCTGTTTTATATTGTGACGTACGTAGAATTCATTGCACTTATCAAATCGGTCTTAGGACTTCTTACAAAGAAAGAACTTACATGGCAGAAGTGGCAAAGAATAGGGTTGCTTGAGCCTAAAAAATAACCTACACTGGGTAGTACAAATATATTTATTATGTACACAAATAGTATAAAATATATGAAGAATAAAACTGTACTAAATAGAAATACTTTTATTAGTGCAGGCGGACTATTGTTGATAGTTGCATTTGTAAGTGTATATGCAAAGTATCAACCATTGTCATATGTACGTAATTCTCAATTGGCGATTTTTTCTGAACCTCTTGGAGCAGTGAGTACAAAAACAACACATCTTATTGGTGATATTTTTAATATGAATACAAATACACAAAATTCTAACAAGGGGAGTTCTGTTTTTGCAGGAGCAGTAGGCTTGAAGACGTGCGGATTAACTCTTTCAATTTCATCCAAAACTTCCAATCCAATTGATGGTTCACAAATGGATTATTTTATTAAAGTTAAAAATGAAGGAAGACAGTTGTGTAAAGAAGTGAGTATGACAACGTACTATTCTGACAATCATACATATGTATCTTCCACTCCTGCTGGTATACAGGGATATTATTGGAAATTAGGAAACCTTGCGCCTGGAGCTTCTCGGGATATCGCGATCACAACACATATAGATATGGATATTTCACCCGTCGTTGATCTCGAATCATGTGTGACTGCAAGTACTGGCAATGACGTGTGTACTCATCTTCTTCTTGAGGCTGGGCAACAATCAATTCCAACATTTCCTGCTCAGCCTTTTGAGTCAGGTTCAAGAGAGTACGGTACATGGGTATGGCAGTCTCCTAACGTAATGACTGATGAGTATATGGATACAGTATTGAACGGGGCCCTACAATATGGAATCAATACGGTATATGTGACCATTGACGATTACTTGGCAATTCACAACATGACAGAGGGAATTACTAAGGATAAAAAGAAAGCAGATTACTCAGCTTCGCTTGAAAAGTTCATTAAGGCAGCGCATGCTAAGGGTATTGAAGTAGATGTCGAAGCGGGTTGGAAGGATTGGGCCAAGGAATCTAATGCGTATAAGAGCGAAGCGATAATCGATTATGTAATTGAATATAATAATACGCATATTGAAAAAATACGATCAGTTCAGTTTGATGTTGAACCGTATTTACTTTCAGAATATGAATCTAACAAATCAGCTGTACTTACAAGCTTTGTCGCGTTTATAGATAAGTCTACAACTCGACTTGTAAACAATAACCTGAGATTCGCTGTCGTAATTCCGCACTTCTATGATTCTGCACAAAGGTGGACTCCTGTTGTGACACATAACGGAATTACTACCTACACATTTGATCATCTCCTTCGAATTCTTGATCGTAAAGCTCATAGTTCAATTATCTTGATGTCATATCGAAACTTTGCCGAAGGAGAAGATGGAAGTATTCGAATTTCTGAAACTGAAATCAAAACCGCATCAGCAACTACACATTCAACAAAAATAATTGTGGCACAAGAAACTGGTGCAGTAGAGCCTGAGTATGTAACCTTTAACAATACATCACGTGCGTTGTATGAAAAACAAGTCAATCTTATTGATCAGGCGTTTAAGAACCACTCAAATTTTGGAGGTATTTCGGTCCACTACATAGACCCGTTTCTAGAATTATAATTTTTTAAAATAACTCATAGATACCCGAAAGGGGAGAGTGACCCCCCTTGACTTTTTAATATTTTACTGTAGTGTTTTGGGCTGAGCTTGTCCTCTATCATAAATCAACCCCGACCCCAAAGAAAATGAAAACAGTAACTCGTATGCTCACAGTCTTGACTGTAGGTATTGGAACAGCCTTTGCTGCTCAGCCACAACCCGGTATCAAAATCACTGCAACTGCGAAGCCTAATGGTATTGCGGATGTAGGTAGTCTGGGAGGTTATCCTCTCAAGTATGTCCCTGTGGCTATCACGGGCAGTAATTTGATCACTAATATTGAAACCGCACTGCAATTCAAATTTGTTGATTCTATCACTGGTACACCAGTGAACGTTCAGAATTTTACTGTCAGTAATGCTCGGTACTCGTTGTATCGTAACAATGTCGCAGTACTTTCATGGGCTTACCAGTCTCATGG
>JAYSRX010000056.1:0-11069 GCA_043720795.1 Minisyncoccota bacterium
GTACAGATTACGATCTATCCATGGCGCGATTTTTTGCTAAAGCAATAAGCAAAGAAGCTTATCCATGGACTTAATGAAGATTTGTCACCATTTGAAAGCAAAAGGTGAGAGTGGTGAAGCATTTCACTTAATAGTCGAACAAGGTTCAATTCCTTGCTCGGCTATTTTTAATTATTCTTTATCTTCTCCTTATCCTAAATCCGTATAGTAATCAGATGGCATTCGCAAAAGTATACACAGTAACTCAAACACACCTGCAATCTGAAATCATTACCGTCGAAGCAGATGTTTCAAAAGGTCTGCATCATTTTTCAATCGTTGGTCTTGCAGACAAAACAGTAGAAGAATCCAAAGAGCGCTGTAGTCTTGCGATCAAGCACACCAAACTCCGCTCACCACGGGCTTCAAATGAGAAAATCTTACTTTCACTCGCACCTGCTCACATTCGTAAAACGGGAACAGTATTTGATCTGGCAATATCTATTGCCTATCTGTGTGCTAGCGAACAAATCACTTGTGATATTTCTCAAACCATTTTACTTGGAGAACTTTCTCTTGATGGAGAAATCAAACGGGTAAAAGGAATTATTCCTATGATTCAAAAAGCAATTCAGGAAGGATTTACCGAAGTCGTGGTTCCGTTTGAAAATATCAAAGAAGCTTCAGTATTGGCTCAACATATTTCGATAATTGCTTGCAAAACTTTAAAAGAGGCAATTGGACACATTACTCACAAACATACGTTAGAAAAAATACAGCAACAAGTTTTTGTTCCTGTCGTATATCCTGATTCGCTTATGACTTTTGATCAGGTTAAGGGAAATGAAATTGCAAAGCGCGCATTGCTTATTGCATTATCTGGCGGACATAATATTTGTATGTACGGTCCACCGGGAACAGGGAAGACTATGCTCGCCAAAGCCTCGTCTTCTATACTTCCAGAACTTTCATTTGATCAGCAGGTCGAACTTACTTCGATCTACTCACTTTCAAACGAATATGCTTTTAGTTTGCATACACATCCTCCATTCAGGGCTCCGCATCACAGTGCTTCGTATGCTTCGATAGTTGGAGGAGGTCGAGATATTGTTCCAGGTGAAATAACTCTTTCACATAGAGGAATATTGTTTATGGATGAATTCCCAGAATTCGATAGACGAGTCATTGATTCGCTTAGACAACCTCTCGAAGAACGCAAAGTTAGAATTGCCCGAGCAGGACAAAAAATAGAATTCCCGTGTGACTTCCAATTAATCTGTGCAATGAATCCGTGTCCGTGTGGATATTTGAGTACAGGAATCAAAGAATGCGTGTGTGCTCTCGGTCAGATTCAAAAATATAATAAAAAGATCTCTGGCCCGATACTTGATCGAATAGAAATGTGGGTAGAAGTTTCCAAAATTGCGTACGAGCAGTTGATAGATAAAAAGGAGCACAGTATTCTCGAACATCAAAAAATGAAAAAAGCTGTTGAGCAAATGAGAACATTTCAAAATAAAACTTTTGGAATTTTGTGTGGAAGAATGAGTACCAAACAATTGAGTTCAGTGGTGCCTATCTCTCAATCCGTCAAAGAGTTTTACGATATCGTTGCCAGTCAATTACAGATCTCTGCCCGAAGCTATACTAATATTCTTAAAGTAGCACTGACCATTTCACTTCTTGATAACAAAAAAGAAATCCTCAAAGAGCATATCCTTGAGGCTTTATCTTACAGACCGCAAGATAAGTTTATGGGAGTGTGATTGTTGATGAGTTTGAAAATTTGAATCTAGGGAGAATTGCTATATTTATAGACGAAGCAAATGTGTACCATTCACAAAAGGATTTACATTGGAAGATTGATTATATTAAATTGCGAAATTACTTTAATTTAAAGTCCGACCTGATTAGTATTAATTTCTATACGAGCTTTGTTAAGGAAAATATTGAGTAGCAGGAAAGATTCATAAAATTATTGAAAAATGGATACTTAATTTTTTCAAAAAAATTAAAGTTTATTAAAGATAGTTCAGGACGGATTGTTAAAAAGGGAAATCTTGATATAGAGCTTGCTTTGGATGCATATAGATTAAGAAAGAATTATGACACTATAGTTTTGTTTTCAGGAGATTCAGATTTTGCTTATTTATTGAAGTTGTTGATGAAAAAAGGAAAGACGGTGATTGTTTTTTCTACGGGAGGTCATGTTTCCCGGGAGATAGTAAGCACCACTCATTTTTATTGCGATTTAAAAAAGTTTAAAAATTTATTTTCCTAAATCAGCAAACCCCTTGGATTGCTCCAAGGGGTTTCTGATGTTACGTACTTATTATAGTATCTCACTGAGGTTGTTTGTCAAACGAATACTTTATAAAGATTTTATTTCTCCCTCAAATGAGGGTGGGCCAAAGGCACTTGTATCAAAAGTATAGCACTAAGCAATAAACTTTAATTAAAACGGATTCTTTCCTCCTCGAACTTCGAAGTGAAGGTGAGCACCGGATGATTTTCCTGTATTGCCCACAGTTCCAATCTGTACTCCTTGGGAAACTGTTTCTCCAGAAGAGATCGCGACTGAGTTCATGTGTGCATACAGTGTTTGTACTCCGTTTGAGTGTTTGATTACGACATAATTACCATATCCTCCGTTCCAACCATCATCCGCCTTAACGATAATAGCAGTTCCAGCAGCTGCTGCATATATCGGAGTTCCTACTGACGCAGCAAGGTCCACGCCGTTATTACCGTGAATACCTTGGGACCTATATCCACTTGTAACTGGTTTGACCATCCAGTTTGATGTACCAGAAGCAGCCGAAGCTGTAGATGCTTTGGTACCAGGGCCTTTTGCTAAAGATCTTGTTTGTTTTTTGGGTTCTTCGTGAACAAGGTCAACGTTAGGAACAATAACTACTTGTCCCGTTGTAAGTTCACTATCAATTGAAATACCGTTAAATAAGGCAATTTCTTTGGCATCCGCACTGTATTTTTTGGCGATATCTGTGATTGTCCCACCTGCTTTTACAGTGTGTTTGATACCTGAAATTGGCAATATCACCAATGAATCTCCCGGAGCAATGGCTCGTTCGAGACTATTGGCCCACTTGATAGTGTTTACCGAAACATCGAACATGCTGGCAATCTGAGAAATACTATCCCCTTCCTTTACCTGATATATGCTGATTTGGTCGTTTTTACGATTGTTTATCTCGATGAACCCTCCTCCTACACCAGATTCTGCTACAAGGGCTTTGTCCTCAATAATATTCAAATCAGCTCCACCTGAAGCCGGATTAGGGTCAAGGTTAGTAGCAGCTTGCAAAATAGGGGCCGTTTGGGAATTATGCTCACGTGCATTCACGTCAGTTAAGGTTTCTTGCTTCGTAGAGAAAAACCCTTTGAGAGGCGTTGATTGTAATATAGAAGCATGTGTAAGGAGGGGATAAAGAATTAGGAAAGCTGAAACAGTGCTAATAGTCTTGTTCCGTATACTTCTTTTATGTTGCTGTTCCTGGTCGCTGGATAAGGGAGCTGGTTCAGTTGATGATGAATTTTCTAAAATAAGCCAATTCTTAATATGTGGGCGTTTCGGGTCGTGTGGTCAGTGATCTGTCTCGGTCTGAAATACCTGTCATCGACTATTTTACCAAGCCAATAGGTACTGTCTACCTTGTCATCCACAGCTTTGTGGGGTGTAAATAACCTCATTTTCTTCATGAATTTTAGGGTGTTGTACTACATTGGTCGGAGCAATGTATAACTCTCGATGTTGTCATCCTCGCGAACACCACAAGAGTACTTCTATTTTGATGAATCAAAATATGTCGAGCAGGGATCCAGTCCCGAAGGGATTACTTGATTAAAACTATCGTGTAATGCTTTATGACTCTTGTCCTTTGAACAACTTTGTTATGTGTTTTATGATCCTGGATTCTCGACTTCGCGGGAATGACGACATGGTGTACAATGTCTGGACATGCAGTACCTCGATTCACTTAATCAAAAACAAAAAGAAGCAGTTGTGGCTACTTCGGGCCCACTTTTGATTATTGCGGGAGCGGGTGCAGGTAAGACAAAAACTCTCACTTATCGGATTCTCCACCTCATTCATCAAGGTGTTAATCCACGCAAAATTCTTGCAATCACATTTACCAACAAGGCAGCCAAAGAAATGAAAGAACGGGTACATCATCTGCTTTCGCAATATTTTCCTAATGACGATTGGTCTGTTACGAGTCCTTTTCTTTCTACGTTTCACTCGCTCGGAGTTTTTATAATCAAGAACGAATATCAGACAATCGGTATCAAAAAATACTTTTCAATCTATGATCGAAGCGATTCAATTTCTTTGATTAAAAAAGTAATGAAGAACAAAGGTATAGATGCAAAACAATTTGAACCCAAAACATTTATTTCTCTGATTGGACGTGCGAAGTCTGACCTAATCGAACTTTCACAATACGAAGCTGATGCCTCTGGGGATTTTATTAAAGAAAAAGTTGCCGAAGTATGGAAAGGGTATCGAGATCAAATGCGAGCCGAACATGCACTTGATTTTGATGATCTTCTCTATGAAGCAGTACTTCTTTTGAAAAAGAATCTTGTTGTACGAGAAAAATATCAGAACATGTTTGAATATGTACACATTGATGAGTATCAAGATACGAACGAGGTGCAATATCAACTTTGTAAAATGTTGGTAGAAAAACACAAGAACTTGTGCGTAGTTGGAGATGCGGATCAAAATATCTATTCGTGGCGAGGAGCGACAATCAAAAACATCCTTAATTTTGAACATGATTATCCCGAGATGAGTGAAGTGCTGCTTGAACAGAATTATCGTTCAACCAAAACTATTATTGCTGCAGCTAACGGTGTGATTCGCAAAAACAAACGAAGAAAAGACAAAAATCTATTTACCGAAAACGAAGAAGGACAAAAAATTACCATGTTCAATGGATATGACGAAAACGACGAAGCACGATTCGTTGTGGATGAAATGAAAAGTCTCCATGAAAAGGGGATTGCGTACAAACACATGACTGTACTCTATCGTGCTAATTACCAATCGCGAGTATTTGAAGAAACAGCAATTCGTAAATCAGTTCCGTATCAGATTATCGGAACACGATTCTTCGATCGACGTGAAATCAAAGACATTCTTGCATATCTCAAATACGCACTCAATCCTGATGACTTCACTAATCTTTCTCGAATCATCAATATGCCAACTCGAGGAATCGGAAAGGTAAGTGAGATGAAAATCATTGAAAAGAAATCTTATGAGTTGAGTGGAAAGGCGCGTGATGCATATATGAATTTTGAAAGTCTGATCGCACGAATTCGAATGCAGATTGGAAAAATTCCTGTCAGTGAAGTTCTTAAATTTATATTCGAACATTCTGGTCTCGAAGTTGAATACGCAAAAGATAGAGAAGAGGGAATGGATCGAATCCAGAACGTTAAAGAGCTCGTATCTGTTGCGACCAAATATGACGAAGTTATTTCTGAAGATTCGTTGTTCAAATTCATCGAAGATGTTTCACTCTATTCTGATCAGGATGATATTTCAGAAGAAATGGATGCAATGAGATTAATGACCATTCATGCTTCAAAAGGTCTCGAATTTGATTATGTTTTTATTGTCGGACTTGAACAGGGATTATTCCCATCAGAGAGTTTTGATACGAACAAGGACGAGGAGGAAGAGCGACGATTGTTCTATGTAGCACTTACTCGTGCCTGCAAAAAACTCTATCTCACTTATGCAGGAATGCGGAAGATGTATGGGAGTCTCATGGTCAACACTCCATCAGAATTCTTGATGGATATTGCCGAAGAATATATTGAGATCTATGGAGATGAAGTTCGATATGGAGATGATGATAAGCCTGATACTTCGAGTTTGGCGAAGAGTATTTTTATAGATTTTTAATAGATGTTTTTATATACTGTACTTGAATAAAGTGTTGATAGGGGTGAGGAAGAGAACGTTCCAATATAGGTTTGTGTGAGGCATGTTCGTAAATCACAATAAATCCTAGTCCCCATTAGAACTTTATTTTTTCATTAGAACTTTTTGTTATTGTTTTTGAGTGAAAAAGAAAGAAAATAACTATGCGTTTATAGACGGTCAAAATACATATTTGGGAGTTAAATTTCTAGGATGGAAAATAAATTGGAAAAAATTCAGAATATATTGCATGAAAAATACCATGTAACTTCTGCTTTTATATTTATTGGATATGTTCCGTCGAATACTGAATTGTATAAAAAACTACAAAAAGACGGTTTTATTATTATTTTTAAACCAACAATAATTGATTCTAATGGAAAAACTAAAGGAAATTGTGATGCGGATCTTGTACTGCAGGCACTAATAGAGATAGATAATTACGATAAAGCGGTTATTGTCACGAGTGACGGGGATTTTTATTCACTGGTAAGATATTTATATCAAAAAGACAAGTTGGAAATGGTTTTAAGCTCTCATATAAAAAGATGTTCATCCTTGTTAAAAATAGAATCAAAAAATAAAATAAATTATATGAATAATTTAAAATCAAAAATAGGTCTAATATAAATAAAAAAGCACCGCGCAGGACAGAACCTTTTGAAGTGCTTTTTTCTGGGAATGTATTTATTTTAATCTAACTGATAAAAAAGTCAATTAAGAATCTCATAATTTCTTTATACAGTAGTTTACATAGTTTTATGGTATTGTTCATTTGCTTATGTCCCATATCCCCGCCAAAAAATCCCTCGGTCAGAACTTTTTAAAATCTCAAAAAGCGTTATTAGCCATGGTTACTGCAGGTGAAGTTGTGGAAGGAGATACTGTTGTCGAAATTGGTCCTGGTAAAGGTGCACTCACCAAAGTCTTGTTAGAAACTGGTGCAATTGTTATTGCATTTGAAAAAGATCATCGTTTGATTGAACTGCTCAATGAAATGTTTGCAGAATATGTAGTACAAAAGAAATTTTTTCTGTATGAGAAAGATATATTGGATGTGAATATTGAAGAATATTTATTAGAAGTGTCATCCCTACTCTCACAGTCGTCATCCCCGCGAACACCAAAAGAGCACTTCTATTTTGATGAATCAAAATATGTCGAGCAGGAATCAAATATAACAGAACGTAAACAAAGTGATTCGAAGGACAGTAATCACGAATCGTTACACAACACACCTAGTCGAGATATCCCTTCGGGACTGGATTCCCGCCTTCGCGGGAATGACGACACTAACGTTCCGTATAAGCTAATCGCCAATATCCCCTACTACATCACAGGTGAAATCACACGAAGATTTTTAACTCATACATATAAACCGAGTATTATCGTGCTTCTGGTACAAAAAGAAGTAGCGAATCGTATTGTTGATACCAAAGAAACCATTCTTTCACTTAGTATAAAGATATTCGGAACTCCTAAAAAAGTGATGATTGTAAAGAAGGAACACTTCAGTCCGTCACCAAAAGTCGATTCGGCCATCATTAAAATTTCAAACATCAAAGTTCCTTTTCAAACAAAAGAAGAAGAAAATTATTTTTTTACAATTATCAAAAAAGCGTTTGGTCAGAAACGTAAAAAACTCAATACAACGCTAAAAGAATATAAGGATACGATAAAAGATTGGGAAACTATAAAAGAAAAAAGACCAGAAGAATTACATGTGGAGGATTGGATTAACTTGTTTACTTAGCTCCGACCTCGGTAAAAACCGAAGTCGGAGCTAAGTAACGACCGAGGTTTTATATACTAGCTGATTTTCCTCCTGTACCGATAGTTCTGATTCGAGGCAATACTTCTACAGAATAACATTCAGATTCAACGGTAATACATGTCCATGGCATGATTGTTCCAACAACATTGTATCCACTTGTAAATTCATTTCCGTGATCATAACTTGTAGATAATATCGGATCAAAAAGTGCTTCGCCATCAAGAATAAAAAGATTGAGTGGATTAACAGAATCAAAATCGAGCACTACTCCGTTGCAACATACATTAGTCACTCCATTTGTGGTACCTCCGATAAGAGTGGCTGTATATCCTGAAATAGATTGAGCATATGCAGATGGTGCAAATAAGAATAGGTATTGCAAAACAAGAACAAAATATCCAAAAAGATAGAGGGCACAAAGCGTTGTAAATTTAAGTTCTTTAAGGGTTTTCATATGTTTATTGTAGGATAAAATTTATAATTTTGAAATTGCTCTGCACACTGTTTTGTGGGATGACCGAAACAGCAACAGGGATTTTTGGGAATTGTTCCAACACGGTTTCTTTTGCATTTTTGCTGATATCCTCATATTTTTCATCGTATACCTTCTGTATTGAAGAATAGTATGTGAATTCTATCTTTGTTCCATTGTCGGTGCTTGGAATATTTGTGTATGCTGTCTTGGACTCAAATCCCATGATGATTGTATTGTTGGTAGGAGAAAAATTATTTCCAATAATAGTAATAATTTCGCCATCTTGTATTTCTTCTGGTAAAACCGAATCGACAGTTGGTCGAGTTCCGTTTACAACAATATTATTTTGCAGAGGGTTTGAGACTTGAGTAAGATCTGAATTCGTTTGGTGTGTATTCAAAAAGTTCAAGGTGCTATTGCCTACGATTCCTGTTCCTTCACTCAATCCAACTGGCCGTAGAATAGTATCTGCGAATAAATTCTGTAATCGAACAACAGCTTGCTTCGTTCGTTCTCCAAAGTACATCGTTTCGTTTCCTGGTGAACCTGCTCCTTCGGATGCAATCTGTGTTGCAGGATTTGCATTAAGGAATTTTTGCAACTCCATAACATCCTCACCTTCACTTCCGGTATTCAATGTTCGCATAAATGCATATGCGTTAACTGATACAGGGATCGCAAGGAGTAAAAAAATATAAACAGCTTTTTTCATAAAAATATTGTAGCACAATTTATGATGTTATATTATACTTTTGATATTATGCAACTTCCCAGTAATAAAGTAGGCCTCGTCCTCATTGTCGTTGTGCTCGTCTGTGCTGGCACAGTTTTCTCTTCAAAAATACAAGTGCGCAAGCAAGTTAAAGATTTGCAGAATGTGGAGCTTGTCATCGGTCGCGATGCCAACTCTCAATTCAAATCGGGAGATGATGATCAAGATGGACTGACTGATTGGCTCGAAGAGTTCTATCATAGCGATCCACAAAACACTGACACTGATGGAGATGGTACCAATGATGGTGCGGAAGTCGAAGTTGATAGAGACCCAACAATTGCAGGACCTAACGACCCTTTAATCACAAGAAAAGATTTGATAAAAACAGAAGTTGGGAGTTCAACGCCTGGGACAATCACTGACAAGGCTTCAATTGAACTCTTTTCTCAATATCTCATGCTCAAGCAAAAAGGCACTCTCAAACCGGAAGACGAAGCCAAATTGGTTGCAGACCTCTCTCAAAAAGTAGCATCAGAAGCTTCTCTCAAGGATAAATATACTACGGGTGATCTAAACGTAAGTGAATCTACCAAAGAAACCATTACTATTTATGGAGATCGTGTAGCGCAAGCAACACTCGATCTGTATATCGAGATGGATTCGTATAAACACTTGTCTGAATCAATATATTTGCTCAAAATTGCAAACACTTACAAAACATACGCCGAATCACTCAAACAAATCCGTGTCCCAACTGTTACGCAAGATATACATTTGAAACTGATGAATTATTCATACAAGACAAGCAAACTTTTTGAAGTGCTTGGTGGATCGAATTCTGATCCTATGACCATTCTTGTAATTATTGGACAATTCAAGGCATCGCAGATTAGTGACGTACAGTTGTATACAACTCTTTCAGAATATTTTAAAAACAATGATATACTTTTTGATACAGAAAGCACAATTCGTTTTTGGTACAATTTTGCAAATTAAAATATGAACATCTCTTTGTTTAAAAAAATACTACTCACAAGTTCAGTGCTTGGTTTTATTGCGAGCCCACTTGTGTCATTTGCTCAAAACAACACTCAACAACAGCCACCGAGAGCTATTATCGTGGATCAGAATCAGACATATCAGCCGGCGACTTTGCAAGATTCTCAGGCGTATTATCAAAATAATAACAGTAGAGGCACAAATTGGTCTGCAGGTAGTGCCGCAGGGAGCATATCCAAATGTATTTTTGGTTCAGGAGTGTCTGGTCTAATCAAAACATATGTGACTAGTCTTGTTGGTTCGCTCAGTACTGCACTGACAGCCGAAGTTCCTACTGCTGATAACTCTCTACGAGCCAAAGATACTGGTGTACTTGGTGTAATAAGTTGGGATCAGGTCGGTTACTGTGCTGTTAATGGAATTATCGAATCGATTGGAGCTGCAACAGTTGCATGGATCAACGGAGGATTCCAAGGTAATCCTGTATTTGTTGATAATCCTGAACAATTTTTTGCAGATATTGCTGATCAGCAAGCAGGTGCGTTCCTCAACGAACTCAGTAATGGATTCTTGTGTTCTCCAATTCAGAGCGTTGTGAGAGTGAATCTTGCTCAAAACTATAACAATAGTGTCGCACCGTATGGACAGCAATGTTCATTCAGTGGAAGTACAGAGAATATGAAACAATTCATGTCAGGAGACAGTTTCAGTTGGGCTGAATGGAATTCGTACACACAGACTCCTCAAAACAACCCTTTTGGAGCAACGATTGGAGGACAGATTGAACTTGATAGACGAATTGCTCAAAGCCTTGGAATCCAATCCAATCTTCTTGACTGGGGAGGTGGATTCCTCTCTTCTCGTGATCCACAAACGGGTAAGATTACAAGTCCTGGTTCGGTAATCGAAAAACAAGTGAATGAACGACTTGGAAGTGGACAGCGTCGACTCGAAATGGCAGATGAATTCGATGAAATTGTGAACGCACTCGTGAATCAATTGGTCTTAGTTGCTATCAACAAGATGACCGAGTCTTCTCAGTAAAGTAATACACAGAATACACTATTTGTTTTACTTAGTATTTCGTTTTGTCTGATATAATTTATGCAATGAGAAAAAGTTTTTTAAAGACTTTTATAGTGTTGGGGATATTTTCTATATTTTTATGTGG
>JAYSRX010000057.1:0-3803 GCA_043720795.1 Minisyncoccota bacterium
CGGTAAAACTATGAGCTTCTTTAACTTTTCATATTAAAAGTAGTTAAAGAAATTTAAGACAAAACAAAAGGCGTCGCATAGCGACGCCTTTTGTTTGTATTATTTCAAACCCTTGAATAATTCGATTACTTCTTCAACTGGCTTTTGTCCAAGTGGTCCTTCGTCTCGACTTTCAAGAGTAATCTTTTGGGCTTCAATATCTTTGTCACCAATTATTACAAAGTATGGGACTCGGTCATCTTTTGCTCGTTTTACTTTTTTCCCAAAATTATCTTTTGAATCAAGAAGTGTTGAACGAATATCAAAATTTTTCAAATCGTCATGTAGACACTGTGCGAATTTGAGATGCGCATCTCCAATTGGGATGATCGCAACCTGTACAGGTGCCATCCAGAACGGGAAGTTGCCTGCGTAATGTTCGATGATGATAGAAAGGAATCGTTCAAGTGATCCTGCAATTGCTCGGTGGATCATCACTGGAGTTTTTTTGAAGCCATCCTTGTCTGTATATTCAAGTTCAAATCGCTTTGGCATATTGAAGTCTAATTGCACAGTTCCAAGTTGTCGTTCTCGCCCAATTGCGTCCTTGAACATGAAGTCAATTTTCGGACCATAGAATGCAGCTTCGCCATGCATAACTTTGTACGGTAGGTTTTCTTCCTTTGCAATTTCTTCTAGAGCAGCTTCGGCAATTATCCATGTTTTTGGATCTCCAAGATATTTTTCAGGAGTAGATGGATCAGAGAATGAAAGTGAAACCCAATAGTTTCCTTCGTACATTAGTCCGAGGAGTTCATAGAATTGTTTGATAATTGAAACAATGTTTTTGATTTCTTCTTTTACCTGTTCTGGTGTACAAAATACATGCCCATCATCTTGTGTAATACTTCGTACTCGTGCAAGACCCATCAGTTCTCCTGATTGCTCATCTCGGTAGACAACTCCTGGCTCTGTATATCTAACTGGAAGTTCTTTATAACTTCTAGGTTTTGAAGCAAAAATTTGCGTATGGTGGGGACAGTTCATTGGCTTCATTACAAAATCTGTCTCTAATCCTTTTACATGAAAGAGTTGATCTTTAAATTTATCCCAGTGACCAGATTTCATGTATAACTCAGGTTTTGTGATATGAGGAATACATACTTCTTGATAATCGAAAGCCTTTTGTAGTTCTTGAATCTTTGCAATGATTGCTTTTCGCATTGCGGTTCCTTTTGGTGTAAAAAGAGGAAGTCCTGGACCGACTAACTCAGAGAATGTAAAAAGATCCAGTTCTTGTCCTAATTTTCTATGATCTCTTTCTTTTGCTTGTTCAACTTGTATAAGATATTCATCCAATTCAATTTTGTTTTCAAAAGCCAAACCATATATTCGAGTAAGCATAGAATTTTTTTCATCTCCTCTCCAGTATGCTCCGGCAACACGATCAAGTTTGAAACTTTCTGGATCTATTTCATTCATGTGTTCAATATGTCCTCCTCGACAAAGATCTACAAATTCTCCGGATTGGTAAAATGTTATCTCTTCGCCTCGTGAAACAATTTCTTCAATCAGTTCGAGTTTGTATTGGTTATCTTTGAAAAATTCCCGTGCTTCTTCTTGAGTTTTTGAGATTGCAGTAAAACTATCCCATGTCGGAAGAATTTTCTTCATTTCTTTTTGAATTCGTCCGAGATCATGATCTGTCACTTTTTGTGTTCCAAAATCGCAGTCATAATAGAATCCGTTATCCGTAGATGGACCAATAGTGAGTTTGGCATCTGGATAAATATGTAAAACTGCTTGGGCAAGCAGGTGGGCGAGTGAGTGTCGCTTTTCTTGTATTGTAGACATGTCTTGTATAGTAGCAAAATAACGCTATTTGTCATCCTGCGAGAACTTACTCCAGCTTCTTAATCTTATCTACCAAAATACTTTTCTCTCCATTTCGAACAGAAATAGTTCCTTTGACTGCGACACATCCATCACCTTCGATAATCTCTTTGTATTTTTCGTAGACTTTTGGAAAGCATACACATTCAAGTGAATCGGTATAATCTTTTACTTTGAGAAATGCCATTGGTGCACCTTTTTTTGTAAGTATTGGTTTGCACTCTTCGATTATTCCGGCAATAACCAAGGTGACACCATCTTTGCTTTCGGCTTTAATTTTTTCTATCGTGTGCCCATTTACCATCAAGTCTTTGAACTGATCGAGTGGATTACCCGTCAGATACAATCCGAGCAGTTCTTTCTCCCAACCAAGCATTTCTTGTTTGGATATTGGAGGACCAAGCTCCATATGAAGATGAGAAATTTTGGTATCTGTAAAAGCAAAAAGAGAATCTTGATCGGCATCCGCTTTTGCGAGTTCTTTATTAAATTTCAAAAGATTTTCAAAATTATGCAAGAGTAATGCTCTGTCAGGATTAAGTGTATCAAACGCTCCTGTTTTTATAAGTGCTTCAAGTGATTTTTTATTCAAATTTCTATCAACAACACGAGTGAAAAAATCTTCAAGGTCTTTGAACTTCCCATTCTTTTTGCGTTCGTTTATAATTGCATCAGCAATCCCTTGTCCAAAGTTCTTGATTGTAGTGAGTCCAAATCGGATAATCTCTTTTCCTTTTTCTCCAGGCACTACACCGAACTCTGCAAAAGATTCGTTAATATCTGGTGGAAGAACCGTAATTCCCATTCGCTCACATTCGTGAACCATGACTGCAATCTTGTCTACATCTCCTGAATCAGCGGTAAGAACGGATGCCATATAGAGAACAGGATAGTTGGCTTTGAGATATGAAGTCAGATAGGCAACACGACCATACGCAGCAGCATGGGCTTTGTTGAATCCGTATGCAGCAAAAGTTTCGATCATGTCCCATAGCTTGTGTGTGTTGTCTTCGGAGAATCCTCCAACTTCGATACATCCACAGATGAATTTTTCTTTTTGCTTCTTCATTTCTTCCGGAATCTTTTTACCAACAGCTTTTCGGAATTTGTCAGCCTCTCCCCATGAATATCCTGCGAGATTTACAGCAATCAAAAGAATATCATCTTGATAAATCAAAATTCCATATGTTGTTTCGAGATAGGGTTTGAGTTTAGGATCAAAATATACAACTTTTTCTGGATTGTGTTTTCGTTCAATATAGTCGGGAATAAAGGCAAGGGGACCTGGACGATAAAGAGCCACCATCGCGTTGATGTCGTGAATGTTTGAAGGCTTCAATTCTTTGAGAAATCGTGTCATACCATCTCCGTTCAACTGAAAGGTTGCTTCGGTTTCACCTCGCGCGAGCATATCGAATGTATGTTTGTCATCCAAAGGGATTTCGTCCACGTCAATTTTTTCTCCATACAACTTGTCCGCCATTTTTACAGTTTGAGCAATGATACTCAAGTTCTTCAGACCAAGAAAGTCGAACTTCAACAGACCTGCTTCTTCTACAGAGTGCATGTCATACTGAGTAATAATTTTTCCTTCACCTTTTGGATCAAGTTGGACTGGCACAAAGTCCGTCATTGTTGTGGGTGAAATAACTACACCAGCAGCATGGACACCGATGTGACGTGCACAACCTTCGATCTTGCGTGCCATGTCTATAATTACTTTTGAATCGGCATCGGTTTTGTACAGCTCTGCAAGTTCGGGAGTTTCATCGAGTGCTCGTTTGATTGTCATTGGGAATCCTTGAGCTCCCATTGGAATAAGTTTTGCAATCGCATCTCCTTTTACATACTCAAATCCCATCGCTCGTGCAGTATCTCGCACAGCACCTTTGGCGAGCATTTTTCCGAATGTTCCAATCTGGGCCACATTG
>JAYSRX010000058.1:0-3729 GCA_043720795.1 Minisyncoccota bacterium
AAGTAGATTCTTTTCCAACACTCACAACCGTCGACGCGCAACAAGTCGCTCAATCTTCTTCAGCAAATGCTGCACAAAATGATGACCCGTTAACTAACGGTCTTCAGGCGCTTTTTGCTACGACATTAATTTGGGCCTCTAAATTTATGGGATGGGTAGTGTCAGCAGCAGGGTATGTTTTTGATATGGCAATTGCAACATCGACCACCTATCCATCATGGGGGAACAGTATTAAAGATGCATGGAAAATCATTCGAGATTTTACTAATATTATCCTTGTATTCTCACTTCTCTATCTTGGTATAAAAACAATCTATGAGGGACAAGGATTTGCTGAAAAAAAGACTTTGGCCGGAATCATTCTTGCTGCGATCCTTATTAACTTCAGTTTTGTATTTACAAAAGATATTGCCTTTGATCTTTCTAATACAGTTGGTCTCCAGGTGTTGCAAAGTGTCAAATCTGATACGAATAGTTCGTACTCTGCAGGATTCATGCAAATTGTTGACCCTCAAAAATTAATAAATGGGCAAACCGGAAGTATGCTTGCAACTACTAATACATGGGATTCTTTGTTTGCTTTCGCAGGTCAATTACTTCTTTTTTCAAGCATTACTCTCTCTTTAGGTGTTGTGTTTTTGGGTGTTTCTCTTATTTTGCTTTATCGTTTTGTCATATTTATGATATTGATCATCGCTTCACCACTCGGTTTTGTATCTACTCAGATCCCTTGGCTCAAAAAACACGGATCAATGTGGTCGAGCCAGCTCAAACAACAAGTGATATTTTTTCCAGCTTTTACATTGATTTTGTATATTGTGCTATTGATTTGTGTTGAGTTAGCAAAAGGACTTCCTCCTAGTCTGATTGTTGGTGTTGCAGGTCAAGGCAATAGTGCAATTTTTGACTACATCTTCAAATTCATTTTGATTATGGGATTCATGATTGCACTCATGATATTGCCATCCAAAATGGGTGTAGCAGGAGCAGGACTTATGGAGAAAGCTGGTAATGGAATAAAGCAGCGCATCCGCAAAATGCCAATGCGAACACTTCAGAGAACTGGGCAGGTTGCTGCGAGTGGTACAGCGCGAGCTGGAAGAATTATGGGAGGTGGTATAGGAAATAGTATTACCGAAAGTAAAACATTTAAAAAATGGGCAACAGATCCGAATAATAAATTTGGAGGAGTTGCTCGTGCAACAATGAGAAAAGGGGAAGCTCTTAAGAATAGTTCTTTTGATATTCGAAATACAAAAGCTGGTGCAAAACTAGGAATTGGTAAAGGAATTGAGAGTTGGAGTAAGTTAGTGGATGGTAAAAAGAAAAAACTGGAAGAACGAAAGAAAAAAGAAGAGAAGTTGTTTGGATATGATAAGTTGGCAGATAATCCAGAAAATAAAGTTAATATTGAAGCTGCTGAAGTTAAACGAGACCAAGCATCTACTGTACTCAAAGAACAAGAAATACATTTGAATGAAGTTAAAAGTAGAGCAGGTGTTTCAGATGCTGAAATCGCAGAGGCAAGAGAATATGTTGAAAAAGCAAAGAAAGATGTTGAAAAAGAAGAACTGGAGGTTGGTAAACTTAAAAACATTGGAGATAGTGAGTATATTAAACTCATGGAAAAAAGAGCAAACAGGTGGTATGCAAAAGGACCAAATATTGCTCAAAAAGAAGCTCTTGCAAAGATTAAAAAAGATCTTGAAAAGAAATGGAAAAATTCAGGTCAGTCATCAACAAAAAGAAAAGAAGCTGCTGCACGAGCACGAATTGATAGGACACTTAATCCTCCTGGATCGCCTCCACTTACGCCGCCTCCTGTTCCTCCAACACCATAAATTACTTATCAATTAACAAAAACTATCATGCAAGACGAACAAACACTACAACAATCAATCAGAGAATACGAAACCAATATGCCTCCTGAGATCATGGATCTCATCAAATCTTTTGATTGGAAAAAAGAACTGCGAACAGTCGTGAATCAAAATCAGCTGATGATTGATGTTGGTGCTGATCTTGAGCAAAGTGTATACCTTATGCTTCTTGGTGTTGTAAAAGTGCAAGACATATATGAACGATTAATGGATGTTCATGAACTGCCCGAAGACAAGGCAAAGAAAATAATCGAAGAGATTGAAGAGTTGATTTTTAAACCAATGCACCAAAAACTAATGGATCTCGAAGAAAAAGAAACACGACAATCAAACTCACTTGCAAGTGCTTCATTAAATAATCCAACTTCTGTTCCTGACAAAGAACCAAGTCGGGATGATATCCTGGCAGAAATCGAAAAGGAACCAATCCCTGTGATAATTAAGCCAATTATGGCTCCTCAACCTGTGCCAATTGCTCCAGTAGTCGAAGTTGCCAAAGTTGAAACTGTTGAAGTTGATACTGAGAATGATATACGAATCAAGAGACCGTTTTCAATCTCATATTCTCAAGAGGTGTCTCCATCAAAACCACTGCTTGAGAAGCCAGCTGAAGGTGTTCAACAAGATCCTGTAAGTGTGGGTCTGGGCCAAGCGACCGTCGTAAAAGCTCAAGAACCTCAAGCATCTCAGGCTCCAACAAAATCCTATGTGGCTGATCCATATAGAGAATCAATCGAATAAATATGCAATACCAAGTTCCACAATTCATCGAAATTGAAGACAAAATCTTTGGACCTCTGACGTTCAAACAATTTTTGTATGTGGGAGGAGGAGCTGCGATCGGATTCATTATTTATTCGCTTTTGCCCAAGATTCTTGCAATTGTAATTGGTGCTCCGATTGTAGGATTTTTTATGGCAGCTGCATTTTATCAAGTGAACGGACGACCTTTTTTGATGTATGTGGAAGGAGCACTCAAATATGCACTTTCTGCCAAGTTGTATATTTGGAAAAAATCAGAAAAGAAAATTGTGAAAGAAAAGGCAAAAGCTCCTGTCTCAAGTCAGGTTGCTCTGCCACGACTCTCTCAAAGTAAGTTGCGTGAAATTGGTTGGGGACTCGATGTGCAGGATCGCTTTGATGGGAAGTGACGCAAAACAAGGAATCCGCTGGTTGGCGGAGACTATGTTTTGCGTCATCCTCGCGAATGCGGGGATCCCTCTACGATGAATGTAAAGTGATCCTGGATCCCTGCCTTCGCAGGGATGACAACACAGTAACAGTGTGCGGGATGACAACACTGTAACAGTGTGCGGGATGACAACTAAAAGTATGTTATAATTTTTTCAAATGCCGGATATAAAAAACCAAACACAATCATTTGTTCCGATTCAAGAAGTTCGTGATGGAATTATTGTTCTCAAAGACGGATCAATTCGCGCTATTTTGATGACTTCTTCTATTAACTTTGCCCTCAAGTCTGAAGACGAACAAAAATCTGTCATCTACCAATTCCAAAACTTTTTAAACTCACTTAATTTTGATATTCAAATATTCGTGCAATCTCGAAATCTCGATATCAGGCCATATGTTTCACTGCTTCAAGATCGACTTAAGGTTCAGACAGATGATTTGATGAAAATTCAAATCAAAGAGTACATGACGTTTGTGAAAAGTTTTACTGAACAAGCTAACATCATGACCAAGAGATTTTTTATTGTGATTCCATATACTCCCATGAATGTAAATATCAAAAAAGCATCAGGCGGTTTTTTTGGAGGAAAGAACAAAGTGAAGGATAGTAAGCTTGCTTCGGATAATTTTGCAGAAAGTCGAACTCAGATCGCGC
>JAYSRX010000059.1:0-10737 GCA_043720795.1 Minisyncoccota bacterium
TCGTCATTCCCGCCTTCGCGGGGATGACGTGCTAATTACGTTACCTAGCTCAGACCTAGGTATTTCTAAGAATGCCCCCCAATCTGATTCAAAGCCAAAATAGTAAATATCCCAGCAATTATTAAAAAGAGATATTTGAAGTATCGCTTATCTTTACGAGAATGTGCGATTGATTGAGGCACAAGATCAGCAAACACAAGATGGAGAAATGTTCCACTCGCAAGTCCAAACAAGATCCCTGCAAATGATTCGATGTTCGCTATGTTTTTTCCGATCACTACTCCAATAATAATAGTTGTAGAAACAAGAAAGTTTATGAGCAGAGCTTTTTTGGTAGAATATCCAGACAGTTTGAGAATTGAAAATTCACTCAGTTCCTGCACAAACTCGTGAATAAATATTCCAAGAGCCGCAATCAATCCTACTTTGACATCAACCGCAAATGCGAGTGCAAGTAGAATACCGTCTCCGATATTATGGAAAGCATCTCCCCAAATTACATTTCGTCTGGAATGAAGACATGAGACTTCGTCCTCTTCATGATGGTGAATTTCTGGAAATATCCGTTCGATTATTTCAAATATAAAAAACCCAACCACAACGGCACCGAGAGCGATAAATTTATTCTGAGTGAATTCAAATGATTCAAGAAGAAGATCATACGTCACAACTGCAAAGATTCCCGCGGAAAATGCAATGATGAATTTTGAATTCGCATGAAGCCATGGACCAAAACCTTTTACTAAAAAAATAACCCCTGAAAGTGACGCAAGCATGATAAGTCCTGTTGTAATGTATAGTTCCATCTTTACAGTATATCAAACGTGTCAAGAGAAGTGCGAAATCCACACACAGACAATATGCGTGTCGAACATTCATGCTACAATGAATCAAATGGAAAAAAGAAAAAATATCATCTCATACTTTGCAAAAAATGTCGGAGTAGTCATCGCTCTCGTGATGGTTTGGCGCGGAGTATGGTACGTACTTGATGGTATTGATATCTGGCTTTTTGGAGAATACAACGCACTGACCGGATTGATTGGAATAGTGATAGGAATCTTTGTTCTTTATCTCCCAGATCATGATCTGAAAGAAATTGAGAAATTGTAAATAAAAATCCCGCATATGTGCGGGATTTTTATTTACAGCTTCAGCTCTATTTGAAAGAAAACGAAGAAATGATTCGATTCACGAGATCAAACTGAGGTTTTGCTTCAGGCGCATTCGGTGCAGGGTTTATATCTGCAAAACGAAAAACGATTTCATAACAGAGTCCATCTTTAACAGTTGTAAATGTAGATACATGGTCTGTTCCATCTGGTACAAGTGACGTATGAAACAGTTCGATACCCGTATCAGTTACTGCTTGAACAGTGGAAGCATCTTCATTGGTTGTACACGCAACTGTTTTTGTATTATCCAACACAGTAATCTTGTGTGTAATTTTGTACGCATTCAACACACTCGCATCCGGCCAACTGATCGTATATTCATATTGTGCGTTTGTTTCAGTTTTCCAACCTGTTGCAGGTGTTGACCCTTTTGCAGGATCAAGTTTTGGAGCCTGCTTTGTTCCAGTTGTCTTATCCTTATTTAAATAACTACTTCCAGGAAAATCATACTGATCAAAATTGTGTTCAGTGTTGAAATATATTCCAGTACCAATTGCTGTCAAAACTAATAATACTCCCAACCACACTCCATAATCTTTATTTGTATTCATATCTAAAGCATATCATCGCTGAAGACTGTTCACAATGAATAAGATTCGTACAAAAACTATTTACGCGATCGGTCGTAAGAACCACCCAAGTCCTGCTTTCAATCTTTCAAACATACTCAATTTTTTAAAATAGCTTCTTTCAATCAAATTACTGTTGGCCTTTGTATCTGCAATTACTTTTTCGATAGGTTGGATATCTTCTGTAAAAACCATGTTCAATTCCCTATTGTAAAAGAAACTCAATCGATCAAAATTCATACTTCCCAAAGTTGCCCAATCATCAATTACTACCAACTTACCATGATTCATAGAAGTAAAATAAAAATGCATATTTATTTTACTTCTCTGCAACTGATGAACATACGAAGCGTTCACCATACTCGTCAAACCAGAGTCGCAGTTTTCAGGAAGAATGATGTCAACGTGCACGCCTCTTTTGCAAGCTTTTTTAAGTGCCCACAATATCTTAAAATTAGGAGAGAAGTACGGGGTTATTATTACGATTTTTGTAGTAGCGTTTTTTATTTTTTGGAGAATCTCAGCATACAAGTCATTGTTTTCCGGATTATTTTTTAAAATTAATCCTGCGTCAGTATCATATTCCTGCTCATGTTCTTTCTTGTCTCTAATCTCATCCCACATCTGGAGAAATGCTCCTTTGATTTCTTTAATATATTTTGGATCTACAGTACGAGCATCGATGTCATGCCAATCTCTGGATCGTTCGCTTATTATCACTCCTCCGACATGAGCGACTCTATCATCCACAATCACTACCTTACGATGATCACGATGGATTATATTAAATGGAAAAACTGATTTCCACCTCGGGACCATTCCAAAAAATTCAAGATCTATTCCAGCGTCTTCAATCTCTTTTTGTCGCCATGGATTAGTATACAGACCTATACTTCCGATCGAATCGATAATTAATTTTACATTCACGCCTTCTTTCACTTTTTGTTTGAACACATCCAAGAATAGAGTTCCAATTTCATTGGTATCAAAATCTTCCCAAATAAATTGTTCAAAATATATATACGTTTTTGCTGAGCGACAATCCTCGAGCAATGACTCCCATGCTTTAGGATAAACAGTATTGATTTGAATCATCAAGAAATTATAGCATGTCGGTCAACAGGGTTTTGACATACTGACTTTGAGACACATCTTGTGTATTTGACATATTTTTGGATAGTTGTAATGTTGTGGACAGATAGAACGCACTCCCCGTTCCTTCCAACAATTAAACGAAGAAACAAAACGAAGTTCATGAAAACTACAATCAATTGTCTCCTCCTGACAACCATCATGATGTCGACCACTTCCTGCGGTCTCTTTTCGATCTTCAGGAAACGCGAACCCAAACCCATAATCGTTCCAGTCAGTGCGTCGGTCGACAATCCGTACCGCGACGAAGGAAATCAACGCCCCATCCAGATCACCGTCAACATCGAGAACAACCAAGGTCGATAGGTCAAAGTTGTCGTTATGACGTTTCAAAGTCTCCTGAGCAGTGCTTGGGGGACTTTTTTAATTTGTTTTCTTTCATTTGTTATCTTACGTAAAAATCCCTTTTTGGAGATTTTGTTTATGTAGGCTCGCGGACGTTGTTGGAACCGATATCATGAATAAAGATCGCTGTGTGAACCAATCGCCACAAACAAAACAAGTTTGTTTTGTTGAATTACTTCATAAATTGCCCTAATGTCACTTGTTATGTTAATACTTCTTTGACCTTTCTGTTTACCAGACAAAGAATGATTATTTAATTTGGGATTAAAAGGATCTATAGTAAAAATTTCTAATTATTTTATTGTTTTATTTTTTATTTCTTTTTGTAATTTAGTAAATTGCTTTTCAAATTTTTTAGACAATAAATACATCATGAATTACAGAGACCTTAGATGCTTAATCAAGTCTTCTGCATTATTAAACGGACCAGAAGTTTTTCCTTCTTTATAATCTTTTCGAGCTTCTAAAACTAATTCTTCTAGATAAGGAGTCATTCTTGGTGCAGTAGACAATTGAAGCTCTCTAGTTCGAGCAAATTGTTTAAGGGTAGCGTTAACAACGGAACTAAGAGAAAGCCCCAGATCTTTTGCTCTTTTTTGTGCTTGTTTTTTGACCGAGATATCTATTTTTAAATTAACTTGTGTTTTCATATACCATAAGTATGTACATATGGTATATAGTGTCAAACATAGAAATATTCTTATATGTGGGTGCTTGTAGGTGTTATTGCAAGCAAGGTAAAAGAAGGACTGTCCACTTGTTACTCCGTCAATTAATAATCTCTGTAGGTTTTCTCATTCTTACGTCCAATAGAAAGAATATTAATATCATCTTTTAGGTCTATGAAGATAATACGTATGTTGCCTTTTCTCACGCGATAAATATCTTTATGACCTTTTAATTTCTTTAAATCAAACTTATCCCATTTTCTCTCTAAAAATTTTGGGAGAATGTAGAGCACCATGCCTTGCTCCTCTTTAGTTAATTTTCTAAGAAGTTTTTCTAACTTAGGCATTTAGTCTTTTTAAGGATTTTAAAACATCTTTACCTGATACGCCATTTTTTTTGATAGTTGTTAAGTCGATAATTGTTTCCCACATACTCTCACTTTCATCAGCTTCTACTGGACTAACTTTAAATACAGGAGAGGAACGTCTAACCACTGTAAAAGATTCACCATTGTGGATTCTTGATATGTAAACATCGATATTATTTCTAAGCTCTTTTAACCCCACAATATTCTTTTTTTCTGCAGCTTTTTTCATACTCTAAGTTTATCTTAAGATGAACTTACATGTCAAGCCTTGGTGGATGAAGCCGGAACTGGGATTAGAGGCTGTGTTTTGTATGCCACCACCACCATTCCCGTCTCGCATTGCTCTAAAATAAAGTCGCCGACTCCTTTCGGAGCCGGCTCTTTATTTTTATGCGCGGGCTCGTAGACGTTGTTGGAACTGAGATTAGATCTTATGGACGCTCTTTACAATATCTTCAAGCGGTTTTGTTGAACCAGAACCAGAAATATTAAGTTTTACAAATTTATCTTTATCAATCGGAATAACATATGTCTTCCATCTCAAAGTACTCACAAAAATAGGAAGTCCGGCATCAGTATAACCAACAGGTTCTGTACATATAAATGTTACATCTCCAATTACGCCTTTTCCAGAGGTTGTATATGTTTCCCAACATTGCTTCTTCTCCGAATATCGCAATTGAAATGGTCCAAACTTAGCATCAGAGTCCTCGAATAATTCTCTTACTCTATAACTTACAGAAATAATATCTTCTGGATATTCACCTCCCAAACTAGATAATTGTGCAATTTGCCCTCCTTCAATTTCGGTTTCATTAATAACTTTAAAATTATGATAGAAATAAAAATTTCTTCCCGGATCTATATATTGATTTTGCTTAACTTCTGCTTTTACTGATCCATTAGCCTTCGCATCCACAACTACTTTCTTTTTTTCAGAAACATCAGCAGTCGGTATGTCTGACTCAGGTGTGATTTGTACTTCACCGTTATTATTATTAAAAATTTCAGTCTGAGTATATACATATGCCCCTCCACCCACAATTGATAAAACCAGCAACAGACCTAGTAAAGTCGAGAATCCTTTTTGTGTGTTCATAGAGAAAGTGTAGCATTCAGCAACATTTTTACAATCTCTATTTGTTTATAAAACGCAAAAATCACCTTTCAGGGATTTTTGTGGAGTTGTTGGAAGTATTTTATTTCCAATTATCACCTACTATACAATCATTTTGCACATTCCAAATAAAACCATTATCTTCACACTCCTTTTTTGTCTTTAAACCTTTAGCAAACCTCATTGTCTCAATTTTATTATTTTGTCCTTTTTTGTCTTTGTTGGTCAGAAAACTAAAACACCCACCCCATACCAAAACTAAAATAATTAGAATAGATATTAAATTTTTAATCGGGATCTTTTTTTTCATAACCAAATAGATTCCCTGTATCAGTGAAGCTAAAGAATAAAGATATGCAATTTCTAATATTATCACTAATATTAAATTTTTTTCAAAATCTATAGTAACTAACAGAAATGCCAGAGACGCTGAGATATTAATATATAACATACATCCCAGACTGGAATCCATAGCTAAGCCACACCCTGATGCCATCAATACTGAGTACACACCAATTCCTACTAACAAAATAATTATAAAAAATTTTGACCAAGATAATTTTAATATTTCTTTCATATTCAAAGCATATCACCCTTTCATTTTTCTTTCTGTGTTATCAGTGGATAAAGCAAAGGTACAATTTTCCTCGGGACTTTTGCTACCAAGCTGAGTTGGTGCAAGTGATGGGACTCGCCCACAAGTCACTAAGTATAATTGTTCGTTCGCTACACTCACTCCAATTCTACTAAGTGCTCGCGACCCCGACTCGGCGACCCAGGTCTCTCATTTCATTCGAGACACAGGGTACCCCGCCTCCGTCTTTCTCGTCCCTTACTTATTCGCATGTAAAAGAAAAAACCCAATGCTTTCGCTATTGGGTTTTTTCTTTTACTGCGCAAGTGATGGGACTCGAACCCACGACCTTCCGCGTGACAGGCGGACGCTCTAACCAGCTGAGCTACACCTGCAAATGTGTACTGTTATACATATGTAAAAACGCATATTTGCAGTGAGAACACTATATCAAATCTTCACCCAAAATCAAACACCCATTTAGTTAAACCTCTGGATCCATTGGTTTTTCAGGATCAAGACTTTTTTTCAAATCTCCAAAATATTTTTCCAAATCTTCAGGACTCATGGGTTCATCTTCTTCTAACTCATGCTCTAATTCAGCTTGTATAGCCAATCGCATTCCTCCATCATTCTCTTCGTCATCCATAAATGGTTTTTCAGATGATGCACTATTGTTTGGAATATGTATCAAATCATCAATATCGCGAGGATGTCGTGGGCATGATCCACCGCCTATCTCACATTGAATACAGTCATATCCTAACTTGTCATCTTTAATAGGGTCTACATGTATTTCTACAGAATCCACAGATGGTTCTTGTGTCTTTGATTCTCCCCATGTAAATAAGTCTTCTGGTTGTTCGTTCATATCAGTATTGTACCTTTATTTTAAAAAAAGAGAATAAGAAAACCCCTGCAACGCGATGCGAAGCAGGGGTTCAATGAAATCAAAGATCAACCTTTGCCACCAGATTCGTTACTCCATACAAATTTGATTTGGAAAGTTTGACCTTTCAGACAAGGGATTTTGAATTCCCCGTAGGTGGCAGGCAGGAGATATTGCATCTCTTTGCCATCACCCACAATTGTGTAGTAGAGACCGACTGGAGCATTGCCCCAATAGTCATTGATGCGAACCGTCAATGATCCAGCCGTCGAAACACTTGTCTCGTAGACTGGCGAGTATTGGAAGCCGTAAGTATCGAGACTGAGAATGAGTCCAGGAGACTCATGTACTTCAACTCCACTTACGTTCACGACGTTCGTCGTATTCACAACGGCGCCGCTCGGAACTTTCAATCCTGTTTGGATATCAGTCACGGAAGCAAGACCATTCTTCCAAGTCGTAAACGTTCCAATGTTTTCATACAACCAACCAGGAACGATTATTTTACCATCGATGATTTCCAGATTAGTAGTATATCCATCGCGAAGTTCCACTGTGACATAGTCACCATCGAACAGAATCATTTGATCCGCAAGATGGAAACTGATAATACCTGCGTATTCTGGGATCTCGTACGTGAGCTTTTTACCGTCAGGAGACAAAGTCTCCGTCGGTTGATAGTTCATTTCAGAGACAAATAACGGGTTACCGTTTTTGTCGTAGATCGTCGCCACCTCACTTACCGTAGTCTTGTAGGACCGGAAGTTGAGGAGGTAATCGAACTGGAAGGGTCGCATCAAATCTTTAGTGGACCTGACTTTCTCCTTATAATGGACGTACTGTCGGATTTGTTCCTTCAGTCCATTACCGGAAACATCGTAGGTGCCATAACTGGCGGCCTCGTATGCTCTGGTAAAGACCGTGAGACTGGAGCCGAAATCGGCAGCAGTCGCAAGATTGAAAAGACAAATGAGAGAGACGATGATTTTTGCGATGATTTTCAAACTGTTGGTTTTCTATTTGTTGGTTTACTTGGTTGTATTTTTAGGCTGAAACATTTCAACACGGGTTGTAACCGAGTGAGTGTTTTCTTTTTCTTCAACAACAGGTTCGCTTACGCGCACCGGCTGAATCTTTTTCGCTGTCGGCTTTGAAACCGAAGCAGAAATTGTTTGAATTGAGGTTTTTGTTTCGGTACGCAGATTTTTCAGCGTAACAAAACCGGCCAGTGACAATGCCACCAGCCCTGTCCCAATGAAGTAGTAGCGCTTATAGCTCTTTTTTGGTTTTTTCTTTGATTTCATATGACAAGGAACTAGGCAAAATAATATCACATTTATGTATAAAAGTCAAATACTTTGCCCTGGGCAACAAATGAAGAAAAGGGGGGCGGCCGAAGGTCGCCCTTTTTTTTCTTGCTAACAGCTAAAAGCTAATGACTAATAGCTTCCCTTTTCTCCTATTTCTTCAAGATAATCCCCAATTCTTGCAATTGTTCAGTCTGGATCTCAGCTGGAGATTCCATCATCGGATCTCTTCCCTCTCCTGTTTTAGCAAACGGAATTACTTCGCGGATGTTTGGTTCGTTCTGCAAGAACATCATAAGCCGATCGAATCCGAAAGCAAGTCCTCCATGTGGTGGTGTTCCAGATCCAAGTGCAGCGAGCATGTGTCCAAAAGTATTTTCGATTCGTTCTGGAGCATATCCCATAATTTCAAAAACTTTTTTAAGATCTTCTGGATTATGATTTCGAATTCCACCTCCTCCGATTTCTGATCCATTGAGGACCATGTCGTATTGTGCTGCGACAATATCACCAATTTTTTCTGGATTATGTAAATCAGCTACGTATTCAGGCTTGGGTGCAGAAAAAGGATTGTGTGTAAATGTCCAGCCACCTTTATCTGTCTTTTCAAAAAATGGAAAATCAATCACCCAACAGAACGCGAGCAAGTTTTCATCTTCTTTATCTTCTCGGATGTCAGGCTTATCATTTCCGTATTTTTCCATTGCTTCAGAATATGACAATCGTGGAAAAGGGATTTGTTGAATTCGTTTTTCAGGATAGAGAGTCTGTACAAGTTCGATCATCATTTTTTCATTTACTGCCATAACATCTTCTTGAGTCACAAAACTCATTTCGATATCGACTTGTGTAAATTCTGGTTGTCGGTCCCCTCGTGTATCTTCATCTCGAAAACATCGTGCTACTTGAAAATATTTTTCAAAACCAGATGACATCAGTAATTGTTTGTACTGCTGTGGAGATTGTGGAAGTGCATAGAATTTGCCTGGATAAATCCGAGAAGGTACGACATAGTCTCGTGACCCTTCTGGAGTAGACTTTGTCATGTATGGAGTTTCGATTTCAAAAAAGTTTTCCTTTGAATAAAATCCTCTAATGAATTGCAGAACCTTATGACGATTCTGAATATTTTTTTGCATTCGATCTCGACGCAAATCAACATAGCGATATTTGAGCCTGATTTCTTCCCCGATATCTTTTCCGTCTTCATCAATATTAAAAGGAGGAGTTGTCGCTTCGTTCAATACTACGATAGAGAGAATTTCAAGTTCGATATCACCATTCACTTTATCCGCTTGAATGTTTCGCTCAGGACGTTTGTTTACTTTTCCCTGTATTTCAACTACCCATTCTGGTCGAACAGTAGATCCGACCGCATGAGCGTCAGTCGCATTTGGCAAAATAACTCCTTGAACTTTTCCTGTAACATCACGAAAATCCAAGAAAATTAATTTTCCTTGATCTCGGCGCACATCGATCCATCCTTTGATAATTACTTCTTGTTCCAGTTTTGTACTGAGGTCTTTGATATATGTTCTCTCCATGTTGTATTGATTAGATTATGATTAGATTATGATTGGATTATACATTGCAGTGGATTTTCTGCAATTTATTATTGGTGCCGAGGGTGAGAGTTGAACTCACGACCTGTCGCGTATGAGACGACCGCTCTAACCAACTGAGCTACCTCGGCATGTGACTTTAAGAACTACACTATAACCTAGAATCCGGTTTTGTAAAATAAAATGTCTCTTCAGGGAGAATTTCTACAAAACTCCCATCTTCTTTATAAATAATGCAAGACTTTTTACCGACACAAGTTACAAGCTTATCAACAATTACGAGACCTGTTTCTTCTGGAAGACAAATTATTGGAAGATTATTCAAAATGGCCCATTGTTTGAAGTATTCATTTTCTTCGATTTTAAAGTGACATGTTACTGAATAGGTACCCAATCTATCAAATCCATTCACATCTTTTGAATTAAGTTTATTTTCATCATTCTGAGTATCGATTCTATTTCCAAAAATAATTGCACCTGCACTTCCTCCATATATTTTTTTCCCTTTATCAAGACAAGAGATAAGTAGGTCTGAAAATCCTGATTCTTTTAATTCTTGTATAAGACTCCACGTGTTTCCTCCTCCAATATATATCGCATCAAATTTTTCAAGCTCTTCAATGACATATCCAGAAGGACTATCCATCACCTCAAAAGTAATATCTGTTCGATTATGCAGTTCAAGAATTCCATTCATCCAGATATTTGCCGTTGAAAAAAGTTTATGTCCTCGTAAAGCAATTGGTATGTATAAAAACTTTCCACCTTGTTTCAGTGTATTAAAAAATATTTTATCCAGAAAAAATGATTGTTGCTCATTACCTCCCCCTGACAAATATATTTGTTTATCCTGATTTATTTTTTGCATATTAACTCTGTTCGGCAACACTTATTAATATTATCTTATAAGTATGCATCGAACACTTTCTCTATTTCTTTTGGTAGCGGGGTCTGGAATCGAACCAGAGTCTTGAGGTTATGAGCCTCACGAGGTACCTCTCCTCTACCCCG
>JAYSRX010000060.1:0-3677 GCA_043720795.1 Minisyncoccota bacterium
CTGTGGATCCTCAGAAGATCCAGAAGTAATCAAGAAACTTGTCGGAGATGAGAAGATGGATATGGTATACAATGACCCTCCGTATGGAGTGGCCTACAACTACAAGTCAGGACTTTCTGGGACAAAAAACTACGGAGGTTCGGAAAAAGACGACATGAACAAAAAGGAGTATGAGGAATTCTTGAGAAAGACGATTGCAAATGCTCTTGAAGTCTCAAAACCTGATGTTCACATGTTCTACTACAGCGACCAAAGATATGCATCGCTCGTTCAAAGACTTCATGAAGAAGCAGGGTTAACATTCAAGAGAACCTGTATATGGCTAAAATTAGTCGCCAACCAGACCCCTCAAATCGCATTCTCGAAAATATACGAGCCTGTTACGTATTCAACTCGAGGAAAACCTTTCCTGAATAATCAGTATCGAAACTTTAACGAGTTGCTCAATAAAGAATTTACAAACGGTCATCGAGTACTTGATGAATTCTACAACATGATAGTTGTATGGGCAGTTAAGCGACTACCGACAAACCAGTACGATCATCCGACCGAAAAACCAGTGGATCTCCATGACAAGCCGATAAAACGTTGTACAAAAATTGGAGACAACATACTCTCAATGTTTGCAGGTTCGGGAGGAGAAATGATTGCGGCCGAACAATTGAAAAGACGAGTATTTATGGTTGAGAAAGATCCTGTGTTTGTCGATCTCATCATCAAAAGATACGAAAAGTTCACAAATACCAAGGTAATCAAACTCAACTAATATGATCTGGCAAATCGGACCTCATCGTATTGCATGCGGTGACACAAAGGATCCAGAACTTATGCAAAAATTGTTTGAAACCAAAAAAGCGAAGGCGGTAATCTGTGATATCCCGTACGGGATAAATTACGTCCAAACCAAGGAAGGTTTTGTTGATACCACAGTAAAGAAAGAAATCCAAAACGATGACATTACTGATGACACGTTGTATGCAAAGTTCAACGAGGATTGGATTCGCACATTGCTTCCCTATCTTGCATCAAAGAACGCAATCTACATTTTCAACTGTGACAAAATGATATTTGCATTAAGAGAAGGAATGAAAAATGCAGGGCTATATCTCTCACAGTTAATTGTGTAGGTAAAAAACCAACCCGTACTTGGGAGAATGGACTACCTTCCACAGCACGAATTGATTGCATATGGATGGTATAAGCGTCATGAGTTCGTACGAGTAAAAGACAAGTCGGTTTTGTTTTTTCCTCGTCCACACAAAAGTCCATTCCACAGTACACAAAAGCCAACTCCCTTAATCAAAAATCTTATCCTCAACAGTACACGAGTTGGAGATATTGTATTTGATGGTTTCCTTGGATCAGGAACAACCGCACTGGCATGTGAAGAAACAAAACGTATCTGTTACGGATGTGAGATTGATTACGAACACTGTATGACTATTCTTCATCGTTTTGAAAAGCGGTATGGAATGAAAGCACTAAAGATAGACTAACATGAAGCTTCCTGAAGAAAAGAAGAAGTTTCTCGAGCTTATCGAAAAAGGTGCTTCTGTCACGAAAGCATGTCAAATGATTAATATTCATCGAAGTACCTTCTATGATTGGAGGGATCAGGATATTAAATTTGCAGAATCTTTTATCAGAGCCCGTACTATCTGTCATGATGAAACATGCGACGCTGCTAGTTTCTTCTATCACAAATGGGTATGTGAAGGTGATAAGAAGATGGTAACAAAATGGCTTGATCAACAACATCCTGAGTTTGCAAGAAAGACCTTCAATATTCTCATTAGACGTGATGGTAGTCTTGATCAAGATCTGGTGCATATGGACAAGGATGAATTGTTTACATTCATTCGTGCGTACGAACATAGTGGATTTAAAGTTACTGATCTACTTGAAGAGAAGATGCAGAATGATTATAAAGAATGGTACATACAAAATAACGAAGGTCCCCCTATTCTTCCCGATGATCCTGTGAGAGATTTTGTTCATCAGAAAATCATGGAGGGTCTAGAGAAAAAACGGAGAGCAGATGAAACTACTTCTTAAGACAGAGACTGAACAATGAGAATTCTTTTTTCTTTCTCTTATACAGTCTTGGATTATGGAGATACTCAACATATCGATCAGCCAATCCTTTTGGTTCTGTAGTGAAAAGAAATTCACTTACATCCGATTGCATCCATCTATGAAGCGAAGCAAGAACTCCTAGAATTCCAGAAACAAATATCGGAACATCTTTTAACACAGGATGTTCTTTTATTTGCAGTACCACAGACATCCACTCATCTTGAATAATTTCTCCATTAAATGCAATAAGATCTGGTTTTAGTTTTTCGATTTGAGACACATAATCCTGTGGGAATTTATTCCATTTAATAAGTTCGATTCTTGTATCGTTGTGAGGTACAAGAAATTTATTGTTTTCGGTTGTCTCGTCTTCTATCATTAATACTCGATATGAAGGTTTGTAAAAGAAATATTTCTTTTCTAGATTACAATGTTTGCACGCAAGTACGAAGTTGTCTTCATGATTAGAACCAAAACTTTGAGCAGGTATCTTCTTTGCATCGAACCTTTTCATCTTACGAATGTTCTTATTCAACTCATTACTCTTGAGTGGGATAAAGTGATCAACGTGATATTCATCCGTACTCGAACATTTATTTGATATTCTAAGTTGGCACATCTTACCATGTTTCTCTATTAAATTTTTAAACACTTTAGCTCGAATGGAATTGAATTCTTCTCTCTTTGTTTTTGGATCTCTAAAATCAAAAAGGTGTCCAAACTTTTGTTTAAACAAAGATTCATCTCCATGAGCAAGGAAGTTCAAAAAGAACGTTCCATCTTCTGGATATTGAAATTGCACTGTAGCGGTTTTAATTTTTCTTTATCTTTTCTTTACAGAAATTTGATAGACAAAGAGTATGCTAATAATGAGCGAAGAGTCTTGAGTCATTAGACAGAAGGCTCCTCGCCGTTGCGACGACACGAGGTCGTCTATATACAGTTTCCTATACATAACCGCTACAGTGACTCCGACGAGGAGCCTTCTATACTGTAGCGGATTTGCATATTCCGACCATATCCTAGAGAACTAAGGGTTTTCTAGGGGTTAGGTCTTTATTGTGTGTACATAATAACTCAAATTGAGCTATTAGTCAGTAGCTTAGCTTAGTATTAGGGATTTGTGTAGTCTTAAATTGTCATACTTTAATCTCCAAGTAAACTTTTAATAAAATTAATACCCTATCCATATATTTATTCAGTAATCATCTTTAATACCTTCCAAATCTCAACCATCGCCAAGGTATCCAACTTACAATACTTCAAAAGATTTTCTCTTATTTTTTCTCTTTCTCCTGAACTAATATCACCATTAACACTTCTTTCCCACTCACTTAATGCCATAGTTCCATCTTGAATTTCAAGGTTCTTATATGAAAGTTCAGGGAGCAAAACTGGTAAAACTTTTTTAATAGAAGCACTTCCAAAGAAATCTGGGTGAAGGTAATCTTTTTTGAAAACAAGCATCAAATCGTATACTCGATTATTTATATCTTCTAAGAAATCTCTGTACTCAGGATGTACTTCCATCAATTCTTTATTTCTTCCTTTCTCAAAACTTTCATTCCAAACAATTATACTTCCAACTGGACCTATTTTTT
>JAYSRX010000061.1:0-3613 GCA_043720795.1 Minisyncoccota bacterium
CCATTTCTGCCACCCATAATGAGTCTGGTTCAGGTGTGATTCCTGGTGTATTGAGGTGAAAGACAGAAGAATTTGAAGGCATCATTATCCTGTTCCAACAAAATTCAGAAATATATTTTTCACGATGTTGAAACTCCTCTTTGACAATGCAGGCTCTGAACTTCGTTTTGTTATTTTCTTTCTGAACCAGGATGCCGAATTCTACACAGTCATTGTCTCCCGGATTGTGTGAAAGAATAGAGACAAAGGGAACGGGTTTGTTGATCGCTTGATTGAGATCGTATGCCGCAATATGGTGAGTGTGTACACGACACTCAATCCATTTACGGAGGGATGGATCGTAGCTCAGAGCGAATTCGATATTTTGCAAAGCGACTCTTAATTTTTCATAAAATTCGCGGTATTTCACCAAATATGATTCACGGATTTTTTGGAGTGATACGGTCGGAGTTGTTATCATTGATATTTGGGGTTCGAGTTCTTTGTGATACTAAAACAAAAAAACCGACGAGTCAACGTCGGTTCAGGGTTAAAAGTTAATTGATAAAGGTTAATAGCTTTTCTAATTAGACTTAATCTGCAACTTCGTTTTCCTATTCTTATCCAATTTCGGAAGAGTAATCACAAGTAATCCGTGTTTTTCTTTGGCATCCGCGAGATCAACATCTACTTCTTCTGGAAGTACAATGGTTCGAGCAAAGGTCCCCCAATACAATTCTCTCATATGAAAATTTTCATCTTCAATCTCGTGATCGTTACTCCGGGTTGCTTTGAGGGTAAGAGAATCTCGAGTAATATCTACATCGACATCAGAAGGTTTCACTCCTGCAATCATTGCTTTTACGATAATAGAATCTGAAGTGTTAATAACGTCAACAGAAAGTTCGCCTATGTCTTCTGCACTATCTTCGTCATAAAGAGCACTTGAAGTAGAATGTGCAAAATGTGTATTCTTGATTGGTTGTGAATCAAGAATGTGACCATATTGATTTTGCTGATATGGCGCTTGTTGATATACAGGTTGATGAATTTGATTTCTTGGAACAGTAGCTTGTTCATCAAGTTCAAAATCCTCTTCCTCATCTAGATGGATAGCTCCCGTTAGTCTTTCAATCAGTGTTTTCTTTTTCTTTTTCCCGAACATTGTTAATTTTATTTACTTTAATTTTTTTAATACGCTCAAACAGTACGATTATCAGGACGACGAACAGCCAGATGAGCAGAAAACCAACAAATGAGTTTTGGCTACCTTTAATTATAAATAAATTAAACAATGCATGCAACACTGTTGCGAGTATAAAACCTGTGTACGCATAAATCCTTCTCATTTTTTTCATGAAAAAAAGAGAATAGCCAATGAACATTCCAATCAATGCCGAAGATGCAATATGAACAAGTGATGCACCGATGAATCTTAATTTTGTCGTAGCAATCACTTCTTGTATGTTCCCGTCAAGAAAAGGGGTAACCAAAAAAAGCATATTTTCGAGTGCAGAAAAACCTAATGCGGCAGAAATCATATAGATAGGAACATCAACTGCTTCGTCAGTGATTTTTTTACTTAATCCACCTGTCCATGCAGCTTTGTATTTTATGTATTCCTCAATCCCTGCCCACACGAGAACAATTGTAAAAGCATGTAAAAATCCAAAGTTACCAACAGCCTCGGTTCCTGCTATGTTAAATAAATTATTAAAAGATAGTTGGCACACAAGAGCCAAAGGAACTCCAAGTGCTCCGTATGCAAAAGTTGTAAGAATGTATCGACGAGGTTCAGGATGATCTCGGTCTTCTCTAAGCCAGAACCATAACCACGCCAATGCAGGAAGAACTCCGAGAAGGAATGCGAAAAATATTGTATTGAATATGCTCATGATTATGAAAGTGGCCAAGGAGTCACTATAAGCATTGTATTATCTTTATGGATTGTTTGCCAGATTTCTTCGGTGATAAATGGCATGAACGGGTGCAGAACTTTCAGTTGATTTACAAGAAGATATCGAAGTGTGTACTGCGCTGATTTTTTATCTGTTTCTGAAGCAGGTGTTGTAATTCGTTTTTTACAATCTTCAATAATGATGTCTGCAAAAGTGTGCCACGTATAATGATATAGTTTTTCACTTACGAGATACAATTTATACTCTTCTATTTCTTTTGTTATTTCACTTACTAATGTATTAAAATCTCCAATATGTTTTTCATCTTGTGGAGCAAGTATTGCTGGCTTTTCTGAATCTGTCTCTGTTGTCTGTTCAAGTACAAAACGTGTTGCATTCCAGATCTTGTTTGCAAATTTTTTGTATGCACGTACCTTGTCTTCTGAAAAGTTCACATCACTTCCTGGACCTATTCCAACAAGCATAGACATTCGAACTGCGTCTGCTCCGTATTTCTCAATCATTTCTAATGGGTCAACTGTATTACCGAGAGATTTACTCATCTTTTTTCCTTTTGTGTCACGAACAAGTCCATGGAGATATACAGTCTTAAACGGAATTTCTCCAAGGAGGTATGTACTCATAAGAATCATACGTGCTACCCAAAAGAAAATAATGTCGTATCCTGTTTCGAGAAGATTAGTTGGGTGATAGGTTTTAAAATCAGAAGTCTCATCTGGCCATCCGAGAGTTGAAAAGGTCCATAGGGCAGAAGAGAACCATGTATCGAGTGTGTCTTCGTCTTGTGTCCATGAAGAATCGTTTGGATTTTCTCCAACTTGAATTTCACCGTCTTTATACCAAACTGGGATTTGATGTCCGTACCAGATTTGTCTTGAAATACACCAGTCGCGTAGATTGTCTATCCAATGGAAATACGTTTTAGAAAATCTATCAGGAAGAATTTCAATTTGATTTGAAGAAACTGCATGTCGCATGAGTTCTTTGAGAGAAACTTCCTGTCCGGCTTTGATTCCTTCAAGATCTGATTTTTTCAGCGGAAACTTTTTGGTCACATCAACGAACCATTGAAGTTTTGGAAGTGGTTCGATTATTGCACCTGTTCGTTCGGCAGTAGATATATTCTGTTCCATTTCTTTTTCTTCGATCATGAGATTGTGTTCTCGAAGCCACTCAATTGTCTTGTCACGTGCTTCTTCGACCTTGAGTCCGTTTACCAATTCACTTGATGTCTGCATTTTGGCGTATTCATTAATAACTTGTTTGAGAGGGAGGATATGTCGAATTGCCATGTCGTAGTCGATTTGAGAATGAGCAGGAGTTACTCCAAGTGCACCAGTTCCGAATGCTGGTTCAACATGCTCATCCGCTATAATTTTGATTGAAAGTTTTTCACCGGCAAAATCAATATCAAAAACTTGTCCGATGTATTGTTGATATCGAACATCATCAGGGTGGACAGCTACAGCTGTATCACCGAATTTGGTTTCGGGTCGTGTGGTTGATATTGCAATAGGGAAGTCAGGACTGTATTTGAATGTGTACAAAAATGCTTTGCGTGTTTGGTAGACGATTTCATCATCAGAAATTACCGTCTGACCTTTTGGATCCCAGTTGATTACTTTTTCTTTTCTATAGATAAGTCCATCTTCGTACATTTGCTTGAATGCAGTGTGTACGGCTTTTTCACGTGCACTATCAAGTGTAAACGCTTC
>JAYSRX010000062.1:0-3601 GCA_043720795.1 Minisyncoccota bacterium
GGAAGTCTTATGTATAAGGAAAAAGATATTACTGAAGAAGCACTCGCTTAATGATAAAATAAAATGCACCCATCGGGTGCATTTTATTTTTATCAGTTACGAAAGACTACTACTTAGTCTGAAGCCCCATTCCAACTCCGAAGCTCAAGATACCTGTGATGAGTAGACCAACCATCATGCTTGTAAGAATTTCTCCATTACTAATGATAGTGATGAGTGTCCCAAATTTGAAGCTCACAAGCATCAATATGGCTACAAAGAGCATAAAGCTCAAGAGGAAGAAAATAATCCCTGTAGCTGAGAGAACTAAACCTATAAAATTTTTTTGATTTTTTGATAATACTTTTGTAACTTCAGTTACTTGATTTGTTTGTGGTTCCATTGAGATAGTATAACAAATATATAAAACTAAATAAAATATCTGCTTGTAAAATAGGCTAATTTGCATTACTATATCTTCTATATGCGTAGATGGCAGAGCGGTCAATTGCAAGGGACTGTAAATCCCTCGCCTTCGGGCTACGTGGGTTCGAATCCCTCTCTGCGCACATAGAATTCTTAATGGCAAACGCTTCGCGTTTGCCATTTTGAATTCTTGCGCAGAGAGGGATTCGAAGACCGCAGGTCCAGGGCCCCTGCATCTGCGAAGCAGATCTGGGATGACTGAGGTGGGGTCGCGAGTACTTATGAGCGAAGCGAATTAGTAACTCGTGACCGAATCCTCACTGATTTTTAACTACGGGGAGAATCCTAACAAAATTACCAGACATGAATCGTTTGATTATGTGTATCAAAAACAAAACTGCGATATAATTATTATTATGACATCAAAAACAAAAAACTATCTATATATGGCAGGTATGAGTCTTGCGATTTTTACTGTAACGTATACAGTACTTCTTCTTGTCGGATTCGTTCCTAAGCAATTTGAAAATACTGAAAACATATTTCAAGCTGTACCAATAGTAAAAAACGACCCAGTCATTAATGATCCTGTGCCAAATACTGATAGTAATCTCATTCCACAAAAAGTTGAGATTCCAAAAATAGGCGTTTCTTCAACAATCCAAATTCCTTCAAGTATTGATGTAGCCACTCTTGATTATGAATTGTCAAAAGGAGCAGTGTATTATCCTGGATCAGGGACTCTTCAATACGGCAATATGTTTCTTTTTGGTCATAGTACGAACTGGGCAGTCGTGAACAATCAAGCGTACAAGACATTTAACAATCTCGATAAGTTAGTAATAGGTGATGAGATTATAGTAACAAGTAATGGTCAAAAATATTTGTATACAGTTACCACTGTGCGACATGCAGCAGAGGATGATGTGCTGGTCGAATTCAATAAAGGAGATCGAATGCTCACTATATCGACATGTGATTCTTTTGGAAAAAAGCAGGATCGATGGGTGGTCGAGGCACAGTTTGAAAAAATTGTATAAAAAATCGTGTATCGCAATTGCGATACACGACTGGTAGAAAACTTACTGTTTCAATTCGTAATCAATCGAATCGTACACTGGCCGTTTTTCTTTTGGAGGAAACTCAACTTTTCTTGTTGGGTTAGGTCTTGACTCCACTTCAGGCTTTGGTTTTATTTTTTGAACAGTTTGTGCTTTGGGTTTAGGGGAGGGAAGAGCCTTTGGTACAAATTGAACCCTGACTACTTTTTTAGGCTCTGTTAATCGTCTGATTTTCTCAGCTCGATCGATGGATTCAGATACAAAACTCCGCGAAAGTCCCGAATCAATAATACGGTATTCTTTACGCAAAGAGGGTGTACATCCATATCGCCATTGTTTGTCGACAAAAGCGTAAACACTGTCATATTCACCATCTAGATCGAGATCAAAAATCTCCACCCAGAATACTCTCATGACACCTGTTCGAGCTTTGAGTTCGATAGAGTGTTTATAAAGGGCATAATTGTAGGCTCCTGCAATTCCGTATATGGGTCGGCCGGCATGATCAGGCATGCTGTTCTTGAGTGTGTCGGAGTATTTGGGATCAGTAACTGCATACCAATGGGCGCAGTTCGATAAGAGTAGTAGTGTCGTCAAAAATACTAAGTATTTCATTGTTTTCATTACGATATGTGGTGGGGTTGATGTTTGACGTGAAAAGAATCTCTGCCTTGTAAAATAACATTATTTCGGCAGATGTCAATTTTTTTAGAAAGCTTGTTTAAGAATTTTACTATGCAGCTATTGACTTTTACGTAATATATGGTAGGATAGTACTCAGACGAAAGGCGAATCAAAAACTTTGAGAACTTACATAACGTGATACTGCTAGCAATAGCCTCGTTTGATGCTTCGTGTGAGGTGTCATAAGTTCAATAAGCAACAAAGATTCACAATCAACATGGCACATCAACAACCACCAATTATCCCCGCATCACAATCACCATCCCCGTTTACTCCAGCTATGCAACCAATGCCAACTGCAACGCCTTTACCGACTGGACCACCTGTTTTTACGGGTCCACCATCACCAAAGGCACAGCCGTTGGTCAATCAACCTCTCAAGGTCGACATGACGTCTCCGCTTGTCAATAAGCCGGTTTCTATCGGTTCGGCAACGATAATACCACCAATTCGAGCGATCGATTCGGTCTCACCATCGTCCACGACAACTCCAGAACCTACCAAGGATTCCAAAGCTGGGATCCCTCAAGAGGTTTTGGATGCGGAAAAGAAGGAGAAAAAAGCGAAGAAAAAGGCGAAGAAAGCAGAGGAGGAGGCCAAAAGCCAACCTCCAACGAAGCCTACTTTCACAGACCGAGCCAAAACCTTGGGTATGTGGGTAGCAGGAATCCTGCTACTAGTTTTACTTCTTTTTGCTACTGGCAGCTTTTTTGGCCCTACTCGTTGGTCTTCGGACCAAAAGAGTAGCCACACTTCAACCGAAGTTCAGACTCTCCGGAAGGAGGACGAAGAACTGAAGAAGAAAGAGGTAGATTCATCTGTGGCCAATTCTGACAAAATGGATGCAATTGCTGCTGAAAAAGCCAGGGAAGCAAAATCTGCAGATCCAAAAGCCGAAGCCGGTGAAGAAGAGGATCGTCCGGGTGCTGCCAAAGTGGTTTATGAGATCTACGATCCCAAAAAACACAAAGCAAAACCGGACAAGTTCAAAGCCGTTCAACCATATCATGCGAGTGAGGAACCTGTCTTCAAAGTCTCAGACAAAGAAGAAAAGGTCCGAACTCGTGTCGGTATTGTGAAGGTCAGAGCAGTTCTCACTTCTCAAGGACCACCCTTGAAGGATTCAGGATTCGTTCCTGTCTTGGCAGATAAGAGTTTGAAACCCTACTCGCTGCCAGTTTGGTGGGAATCGCAAGGAGAGTATATCGAACATTGGTTTGCAAAATAACCAATCTCGCCATGCATCCGACAGCCGGACGATTTATCGTCCGGCTGTTTTTTAATTTTAATCTATTGACATTTTACAAATATAGTATATAATAAGTGGATTAAATATTAATCAATAAAATATGAAACAATTTATCAGTACAACATCATTTAAACTAAATATCTTCATCGGATTGTTTATTTTGATTGCGTTGCCATCAGTTTTGTTTGCAAGTGGAGATGAA
>JAYSRX010000063.1:0-10232 GCA_043720795.1 Minisyncoccota bacterium
GTCAAAAAGTGAAGAAGAAAAAATCATGAGAGTAAAGGTGTCGTGGGAAGACATTTATTCAGGTGAAGCGTTTAAAAATATGTCCCCTGAACAAATAAAGGCAATTGATAATCGAGTGAATAGAACACTTAGAAATTCTTTGGAGACGGGGAGCGAACGCATAAAGGAGAATGAAAAGATACCGCTCTGATCCGTGGTGTAGAGACTGCGGATTTTTTTATTAATGCAGTGAATTACATCTTGCATAAATTATTTTTTAGCAGTAAAGTAAAAAATGAAAACTAACAATGGAGGTTTGCATGTCCCGACAAGATACATCAAAACAACAAAAAGTGAATGTGGCAGTCATGAAGGCCGGTGAGAAACTAGCTGGAATGTCTCCGGAAGAAAAGAAAACTCTCGACGAACGGAGTCGTGAGTTAGTCAATCATCCAGGGAGAAAGTTGCCTTCCGAACACTTGCACACAGACTCATACGTTGGTCGTCGTCGACCCACGTGAACAGTTGAAATCACAAATCCGCATTGCAAAAACTGCGGTTTTTTAATTAAAAAAGTGCATTGAACGAAATGGTTCAAGGCACTTATGAATGTGAAGCTAACTAACGCAGTTCGATTTCTGGCACTGTGGTCAGGATGAAGAGTGTGGCCTGTTTGGAAAGATCAATGTTGTTCGAAATTTTTGCGAGGGCAGCGAGAATTTCCTGGGGCTTCATTACTCCTGCTGTGCCGAATTCGGGATGATTAATGAATCTTTTCCGTAATTCAAGCGCAAACTCGCTGGAAATCTGTTGATCTTCAGGATACGAGTCATCGATGAGTTTCATACGAATTTCTTCGATTGACTTTTGTCCGAATGATGGAATTGTTCTCAACGAAGTGCATCCAACAACTAGTTGCCAAACCCATTTGATGCTTGTTTTATTGAGAAGGTTTGCGGCCCTTACTGAAAGTTCAATTTCATTTATGGAACTCAATAAACGTTTTGCCAAAGCGGATGAAATTGAGGTTGTGAATAACTCCAAATCGTCGGGATTGCCAGAACTTTCGGTAATTTCTGGAAGGACAGGATTGTTCCAGGTCACCAATCTGGCTTCCCTAAGTTTTACGATGTCACCTGTTGTGGTGATATACTGCACTTCACCATATTCGAGGCCCGAAACCGCAAGTATAAGATTCTCAATTGTTTTTCCTGGAATGCTTATTGTTTTCATGATTTAAAGAATTTAAAACACAATAACAATAATTTTTATACTTGTCAAGTATAAAAATGGGATAGATATAAGTATGACAGTAAGCCTGGATCCCTGCCTTCGCAGGGATGACAACTATGGGTTAAAACTCCACCTCAATATTAAAATACTTCTTCATATAAAAAGATTCCTTCGCGCTCATCTCATCACTGTGATCATGCCCTTTGAGATGGAGCATTGAGTGAATTATCAAATAATATAAATAATTCGTCACAGAGAGATCAAACTTTGTAGCTTCAAGCCGTGCTGCTTTAGGATTAAGAAAAATTTCTCCCATGGTATCGTCGATAGGGAAAGATAGCACGTTGGGAATATAATCCTTGCCTCGATATTCTTTATTAAGAGAGAGAGCCCTTTTTTCACCCACAACAACAATGGACACATCATATGATGTGTCCAAAATGTCGTTAGCTATTTTTTGCAAAAGAGTTTCTGAAAGGGGAAGTGTTTGTTTGGTTGTATTAGAAAAATCTAACATCAGTGTATTATCGACCTCGTCGAGTTGTTGCTGAAATCTTACCAAGTTTGATTTGTTCTTCTCGAATCTCCCGGTTGTTGATAGATTTGAGTCGTTTTGTTTTCTTCACATATGCTGAAGGTGTTCGTTCTGCATATCGAATACCTTTGACTCGAGGAATAATCCCAGACTCTTGTACTCGTCTTGTAAATTTTTTGATGAGGGTAGCACTATTGTCCTTTCCTCCTTTTGTGATTTCTACGTTTGTTGCCATAATGTGCCTAAAGATAACATGTTAATAATAAAATCGCAACCCGCACTTTACTTGGTCGACTTCTTACTTTTTGCTGCCTTAGCTTCGTTTTTGTTCAAATTATTGAGATATTCTACAAGGGAAGTAAGAGGGATGGTTTTTTGTGAGTTGGTTTCAAGGTGACGAACACAGATGCTGTTTTCAAGCGCTTCTTTTTGACCCATGAGAAGAATATATTTCACGCCTTTTTTGTGTGCGAATTGAGTCTGGGTTGCCATTTTGTCCCTCCCTATCGATTGATGAACAGGAATACCTGCTTTGCGTAGTGTCTCGATAACCTCAAGACTTTTAAGTTTTGCTCCATATCCAAGTTGGATAAAATAAATATCACTGTTTTCAAACTTCGGTTGTTTGCTCAGTGGTACTTGTTTGAGTTTTGGAATTTTGATTGAAACGGACACCGCTGGGATTCCTTTTCGAAGCACGGTTCTTTTGGATAGATCGTTATAACGAGAACCTGTCGCAAGAATTTTCCCAGTTTTTTCTTCAATAATAGTAAAGATGGTGTGTGAAGAATAATGTGGATCACCAAGAACGAATTTATTAATTTCGAAAGGAATTTTTTGAGACTCTAGATATTCAATTACTTCTTTGAAGTGATTGCGATGCTCTTCGTTCAAAAATTCGATTGGAGCAGGAGCTTCTTTGAGAAGATGCTGAACTCCTTTGAGATTACAAGTCACAAGCGTATGTCCGCCGAATTTCAAAAGCTCTTTACAATCTGTATTGAGATCAGCAAGTTTGCTTCTAAAATAGTTAGTTGCGTGCTTGCTGTATGTGCTGAGTGTATCTCGATCACCGATGTTGTTGATTTCTACCGAAAGATTTTTATACCCTTCTTCATTCAAAATAGTGTATGCAGTTTTAATCAAAATCGCCTCTGCAATACTTTTTGGAGTACCGATAATGTGGAGCGAAACTGACTCTCCTGATTTCTTCTTTGACTTCTTCTCGTGAGGGTTTTTTATCTCGCCTTTTGTGTAGTATAAGATGGGCATTTCGCGTCGTTTTTGCTCGTCACTGTTGGAGTGTTTGAGCAGCGCAACAGTTTCTTCAATTTTGGGTAAATGAGAGTGTTCAAAATCTTTGTATGTTTTGATTTTTTGAGCTTTGTCGTGATCGTCTTTTTCTACTTGATGTAGTTCAAGACCTTCAAAACCATAATATTGAGAGATAACGAATGCATTGTCTACTTTGGTCTTTTTTGGTGTCATGTGACTCAAATTTAATAACTTCCTGGCAAAAAGTCAATTTTTGAAGGCGGGAAGAGGCGTACAAAGGCTTTTCCGACCACGAAAGATTCTTTGAGTGGACCCCAACTTCGAGAATCAAGACTTGCTGGTCGATTGTCTCCCATGACAAAATATTCATCATGAGCGAGCGTTATTTCGAGGGCACTCTCTTTTTGGAATTTGACGTAGGACTCTTCGAGGGTGAAAAATTCGTTTGAACCGATTTCTTTTATCTGAACTTTTGTGCCGGTAATTTTGATGGTTTCACCAGGCATGGCGATCACTCGTTTGATGAAAAATCGAGATGGGATAACTGGGTATCTAAAAATGATAACCTCACCGCGTTTTGGCTTTGAAATTTCGTATGATAATTGGTCCACAATGAGGTACTCACTGGTGTGAAAAGTAGGCTCCATTGAAGATCCATTCACGACAAAAGGCTGGGCAACAAAAGTTCGCACCAAAAACACCATAAGGAGAGAAGTTCCGATGAGTATTGTGTATTCTCGGGCAGTTTGTAAAAATTTCTCTTTCATTTCAATTAATCATACTTTATTTCTATGGTATAGTCTAATTATATGAAAATTCTTGTAGGACTTGGAAACATTGGTGACAAGTATGTGAACACAAGGCATAATGTCGGTCGAGATTTTTTATTTTGGTTGGCAAAGAAACATGATTTTTGTGAATTTAAAAAAGATTCTTTTCTTAAAGCACTCGTATCCCAAGGAGAAATTTCTAACAAAAAATATACACTCATTTTGCCAGAGACATACATGAACCTCTCGGGTCAAACAGTGAAGAATATTTTTGATAAATGGTCAGATGTGGCAAAAGAAGATGTGTTGATTATTCATGATGAGATCGATGTTAATTTTGGTGAAATAAAAGTATCCAAAGACTCGGGACATGGAGGACATAACGGCGTGAAGTCTATTCAATTAGAAACGAAACAGAATTTTACACGTATCCGAATCGGTATTTGTCCAAAGACATTTCTCGGATCGTTCAAAAAACCTCACAAGGATGAAGTTGCTGATTTTGTACTGAAGAAATTTGGAATGATGGAAAGAAGGGAAGTGGAGACGGTGTACAAGAAGGTTGAGGGGTTGGTGTAAAAGAAAAAGCGCGCCCGAAGGGCGCGCTTTTTCTAAGTGCTAATGGCTAAGAGCTTACTCTGATGTCTTCGTAGACAACGTCATTCTCTGTTCTTTCGCTTCGAACAATGTGATTTTGAAATCATATGCTTTACCGAGTTGGAGAGTGTCTCGAAGTTTTTCTTCACTTTCAAATTCTGAAATATGAACAAGTCCGGCTACACCTTCAGCAATTGATGCGAGAGCACCGTGTTTGTTGAATTTGATAACTATACCTTTGACCACATCACCTTTTTTGAATCGAGTTGCTGCGGTTGTCCATGGGTTTTCTTTCAATTGTTTGATAGAGAGAGAAACCTTTCCATTTTTGATGTCGATAACTTTAACTTGAACCTTGTCACCAACTGAGAAGAGTTTTTTAGGATCTTCAACAAGTGACCAGTCGAGTTCAGAAATGTGCACAAGTCCTTCGAGGTTGTCTTCGATTTTTACAAATACTCCAAATTCTACAACACCAGTAATTGTTCCCGCGAGAACATCACCAAGTTCGTATTTTTCAGCTTTCTTAACTTCTGCTTCTTCACCACCTGTGTGTTTTTCAGAGAAGATAAGTTTTCCGTCATCTTGTGTCGCTCCGATGATTGTAACTACCAACTTTGTTCCAACAAGCCGCCTGAGTTCTTCGAGAATTCGATCTTTGTCACCATCTGCAACTCGTGGGTAGTGTTGCGCTGATAGTTGTGACGCAGGAAGGAATCCTTGAAGACCTTGCCATGAAAGGAGAAGTCCTCCTTTGTTTGCTTCTTGAATTGTAAGCTCGAGCGGAGTCTTATTCTTGATAGCTTGTTCAACTTCTTCCCATACCATCGCTTGTTTCGCTTCTTTGAGTGAAAGTTCGATGTATCCGTTTTTACTTTTGATATCAACAACCTTTGCAGAAACAGTGTCTGTTACATGAAGCTTTCGGATCATGTCTCGGGCAATAATAAATTCTCGACCATAGATAATACCTGTTCCAAAAGGAGAAAGGTCAATATAAATAGCTGATTTGTCTACTGAGATAACAGGACCTTCTACAACATCACCTTCTTGAGGTGGGTTTGGAAGATCTGCCATATATTTTTGCATAGCGCTTTCTACAGCGACTACAACGTCTTCTTGTGTGTCCATAAATATAAATGTCATCCCGCACAAGTCTGTCGAAGACAGACGCTGATGCGGGATCTCGTAATTAACGAGATGTGCTTAATAATGAGATCTGCATATTCATATAATCCCGTATGTGGTTAAGATAGAAGATTCTATCGGCTCGTACATACACTCGTGGTCGCATAGGCAGGGTTACTCTGTTTTGTTCTAATAAAACTGAGTGAGAGAAATATAACATAGAAAATAAGGGATGGAAAGGGGTTAAGTAGTGTTTTGTTTTGTTGAATTTAGTATTACTTTAAGATTATTTTAGATCACATTGTTATTGTGAGATAATGAAAAACTTTGATGAATGGAATAAAGTAAAAAAGAAAGTTGAAGACAAAGAACCTAAAAACTATAAAGAAAGAGATATTTGGTGGAGTTATGTAGGTATCAATATTGGTAATGAGCAAAATGGAAGTCATGATACTTTCCAAAGACCAGTTCTTGTATTAAAAGGTATAAGCAGGAGTACTTGTTTCGTCGTTCCGCTCACAACATCTAAAAAAGAACATATTTCGAGAATAGATATTGGAATTGTTGATGGTAAAAATGCAAAAGTAATTTTAACTCAAGTAAAACTTATGGATACGAAGAGACTAATGACGAAAATAGGACCACTAGATAAGGTCAAATTTGAATACATAAGAAAACGCATCAGAAGTTTCTTCTGATGCGTTTTCTACTCTATCGCCCAAATAATGGACAAACCCGAAGGTACTGTGAATATATTATAACAAAATTGGTTCTAGATAGTCAATTAGTCTGTGAGATGACACCTCTTTTCAAAAATGCTACAATCACTCCCATGATAATCACATATGACGGGGTAGAATCAGTAAAAGTCTCCCATGGAGACTTCACTATTTCACTCAATCCAATTTCAAAGGAATCCAAATTCAAATTAGCAAACTTCGGGAGTGATCTGGTACTTATTACCGCGAATCATCCTGATTTTAATGGTTCAGACACCGCAACTCGCCAAGGTAAAGAGCCGTTTGTTATCAAAGGCCCAGGAGAATACGAAGTTCGAGGAGTATTTGTTCGAGGTTTTTCCTCTAAAACAGTCTATGATGGCGTAGAACGATTCAATACTGTCTACACATTTGAGCTTGATGGAATTCGAATTGCATATCTGGGAGCTATTTCAGACAAAGACCTTGATTCAAAAGCCAAAGAAGACATGGGAGACATCGACATTGTATTCGTGCCAATCGGTGGAGAAGATGTGCTTGGTGGAGTTGATGCTTATAAAATCGCAATGAAGCGAGAACCCAAAATCATTATTCCAATTCACTTTGGAGTTGTAGGGGAAAAAGATGCACTTACAAAATTCCTTAAAGAAGCTGATGCTACTGATGTAAAACCAATCGACAAACTCACAATCAAGAGAAAAGATCTTATTGGTAAAGAAGGAGAAGTTGTGGTGTTGTCATCAACGCTGTAATATAGAGATATGATAAAAAAACATATTGAAACTTTAAAAACACGGTCATATGCAGAAAAAAGCAATATGGCGTTTGTAATTTCGCTTGCACTTACGAGTGTGATTGCTGCAGTATGGTTCCTTACTATTTTTACAAATCCAGACGGTTATTTTGAAAAACCAGAAACCGAAGCGCAAAAACTTGCGAACTCAGGAAGTCTTTTTGATGTCTTTAAAGAAGGAGTAAAATAAGTGTAGATAATGAATTAATTTGTGATATACTAACGCGAATATGGCAAAAAACAATCCTGAAAAACCTCTAGAAGGTACAGCAGATCCTCTGAATTCTGGTACCCGAATCGTTAACGCACCCATTAGTGAAGAAATGAAACGGTCATATCTCGACTATGCGATGTCCGTTATTACCCAGCGAGCATTGCCTGATGTTCGTGATGGACTCAAACCGGTACACCGACGTATCCTTTTTTCAATGCATAAAAATGGACTTAACTTTTATGCCAAATTCCGCAAATCTGCGACAGTAGTTGGAGACGTAATCGGATCATACCACCCTCACGGAGACGTTGCGGTGTATGAAGCGATGGTTAAGCTTGCACAACCTTTTGCTACAAGGTACCCACTAATTATGGGACAAGGTAACTTTGGATCAATCGACGGAGACCCTGCAGCTGCCCATCGATATACAGAGGCCAAGATGAGTAAAATCTCAGGAGACATGATGAAAGATATCGAAAAAGATACTGTTCTTTTTCGGCCTAACTACGATTCAACCAAAAAAGAACCAACTGTTCTGCCAGCTGCAGTTCCTGCACTGCTTTTGAATGGTACTCTTGGAATTGCCGTAGGTATGGCTTCTAACATTCCTCCTCATAATCTCAATGAGCTTATTGATGCTACTTCATACCTGATTGATAATCCTGATGCAACAAGTGAAGAACTTTTCGAATTCGTAAAAGGTCCCGACTATCCAACTGGAGGAGTTATTTTTAATCAAAAAGACATACATCATGCATATACACATGGTCGTGGAGGAGTTGTCTGTCGAGGTGAAGCCGAAATCGTAGAACTCAAAACTGGCTCAACACAGATCATTATTACGTCAGTACCGTATCGTGTGAACAAGGCCGAAATGATTACTCGAATCGCCGAACTGGTAAAAGATAAAAAACTCGAAGGTATCAAAGATATTCGAGACGAATCAACAGATGACATCCGAGTAGTAATCGATATCAAACCAAGTGCACATCCTCAAAGCGTTCTTAATTATATTTACAAACACACACAGCTCGAAGATACATTCCATTTCAACATGGTTGCACTTGTGGATGGTGTGCCTCAAACTCTTTCACTCAAAGCGGCACTTCGAGAATTCGTAAAACACAGATTTGAAGTAGTAACACGAAGAACTCGGTTTGATTTGCAAAAAGCACTTGATCGAGAACACATTCTCCTTGGACTCAAAAAAGCTCTTGATCATATCGATGAAGTTATCAAATGTATTAGAGCATCAAAAGATACTCCAACTGCCCAATTTAATTTGATGAAACAATTTAAGTTTTCAGATAGACAAGCAGACGCTATTCTTGAAATGAAACTTCAAAAACTCGCTGGTCTAGAACGAAAGAAGATCGAAGATGAACTCAAATTAGTACAGGCTCTAATCAAAGAACTCAAAGAACTTCTTGATAACGAAAAGAAAATGAAAGCTCTCGTAAAAAAAGAACTCGCAGATGTTCAGGAAAAATACGGAGATGCTCGCCGAACAAAGGTAATGAAGCATGGTGTAAAAAATCTTTCACACGAAGATCTTATTCCTGATGACCCAACAGTACTTGTACTTTCAAAGGGTGGATATATCAAGCGGACAGATCCAACTGAATACAAGCAACAACGACGAGGTGGAGTAGGGGTAGTTGATCTCAATACCAAAGAAGAAGATTTTGTGCAGACATTCCTCAGTACTACTAATCATAGTGATCTCCTATTCTTTACTGACAAAGGAAAAGTATATCAACTTAAAACATACGAAATCCCAGAAGGTAAGCGAGCAACACGAGGAAAATCAATTGCCAACTTTCTTTCTATTTCACAAGAAGAACGCGTCACTTCAATCCTTCCTATGCCCAAAGAGATCAAAAAATCAGACGGTCTGTCAGTCGTAATGGTAACTCGCCAAGGTGTGACCAAAAAGGTAGATGCACCGAGCTTCTATGATGTCAGACGGAACGGTATTATTGCAATCGGTCTCAAGGCTGATGATGGTCTCATCGAAGCACTCTTTACTAAAAAAGATGATTCAGTAGTAATTGCAAGTAAAAAGGGACAATCAATCAGATTCAAAGAATCAGATATTAGACAAATGGGACGAACAGCAGCTGGAGTACGAGGATTTAATCTCAAAAAGGGAGATGAAGTTATTAGTGCGAGTGTCGTGTCAAAGGATTCTCCAACTCCGCGATTATTCACGTTCTCATCTAGAGGATACGGTAAACAAACTGATCTCAAAGAATACAAAATCCAAAATCGAGGTGGATCTGGAATCAAGACTGCAAGTATTACTGCAAAAGTTGGAGAATTAGTCGCAGGTAAAGTTGTAACGGATGAATTCGAAGAAGTAGTAGCTATCTCCAAGAACGGACAAGTAATTCGTGTTGCACTTAATGAAATTCCAAAACTCGGACGACAAACTCAAGGTGTGCGTGTTATGAAATTACGAGAAGGTGACGAGATTGCTTCGATTGTGTGTTTCTAATTAGTACGTCATTCCCGCTTTACGCCGTCATCTTTATCTACGCCGTCATTCCCGCGAAGGCGGTTCAACGATTGTCATTCCTGCGTAGGCAGGAATCCAGTATCACCTGCATTAAATAATCACCTTCAAAGAACAGTCACCATCCTTCGTTACACAAAGAATGTTCCAATACAAGACTCCTACTTCTGGATCCCCGCCTTCGCAGGGATGGCGTACTAAGTTCTTCGTGGGAATGACGCACTGCTGTGGATGACGAATAATATTTTATCCTATATAATATAAATCATGTTCAGCACTCCATCACAATGTCTCTCTCAATTTAATATCGAACCTGGAATGATCGTAGCAGATCTTGGTTGTGGGATGGGTGCATATACTTTTGAGATTGCAAACCGATTAGGTAATACTGGAAAGATATTTGCTGTTGATGTCCAAAAGAATCTCGTTGATTCGCTTGCGAATGAATGTAATAAAAAAGGACTGACTTCTGTT
>JAYSRX010000064.1:0-3551 GCA_043720795.1 Minisyncoccota bacterium
AAATTCAGGAGTAGACACAATGTCAAAAATACTATCGCTCAGCAAGTTACCGATTCGATAATCATGCATGTACACACATGGACTTATAGGGACTTCCCCATTTGGAGTAATCGAGTGGATACGAAAAGATTTCGTTCCACACGGACAACCTTCTCCATCAGCTTTGACTAAGCTCGTGAGAAGCGGTTCTCCAAGATCCAAAACATCACAACGTTCTGCCAAAAAGACAAAAGCATTATAGTACTGTTCGGGAGTCGGAAAGGTAATATGGTGCTTCTCTGCCGTTGGCTTGAGAAAGTTAATTCTCAAATTGCTTTTGGTTCGTTTCGCGAGTGCCACAAGTTCCTCAAGATGTTTGTTCGAAAGGTTCCAGGACATGCCGCACATTACCAAAGTATGCTCAATTCCATGCTTTGCACAAAGCTCAGCCGAATCAAGTGCCATGTCAAATATTTTCGCTCCCCTGTTCCGGTTATGTTCTTCAGGAAAAGGAGAATCGATACTGATATCAACATCATTAAGCATCATCATTTCAGGTGTATAAAGACTATGCAGTTTTTGCAATGTTATACCCGCAGTTGTAAGTCCTGTGAGAATACCTTTGTCCACCAAGGTCCGAATGATTAGTGGTAGCCGAGATTCTCTGACATTGAGGCCATTAGTGAAAATTGGTTCGTTACCTCCAAGATTCACGGTTGAAACCCCTAAGTCAGAGAGATTCTGAATGATCTTTTCAACCATCCAATCCTCAAGGTTTTTACCTTTATCTCTCACTTGCATGCTATAGCAGTGCTGACAGGAATATGGACAATCGTTACCAAGTGTCCACCCGATATTTTGAAACGCCCGTTCTGTTTCAGAAACAGAAGGGTCGAAGTTTGCGACGTCAAGATTTTTCATTTTTTTAGGAACGGATTTGTTTGGAGTTTGTAGTCCAGACCATACTTATGATCCAGAAGATTAATTTTTGTTGAAACATCATCATAAAAAGATTTTTGTTCTCTTATGATCCGACGAGTTGTAGCTACTGCTTCCTTTGGATTTTCCAGCAACAGTTCAAACAGATCCAAATCCCTCGCGTAAAGAATACGTGAGAGTTCGTAATAATCTGCGTAACCTGAAAGTGGCAATATTTTAGGAGCTGCAATTGGGTTGATTGCTCGACCATGAATTACATGAAATGTTGAAGTCCACATTTTTAGACCTTCATACACACCATGCACCTCTTCGTTTTGCAATTCATAACCAGAATTCATATAGCTCTGCTCAGAGGATAGTCCTCTTTGCGCAAGTTGTTTGGTGAATGGAGTTCCTTGTGCAGCAAACATTTCACTGAATATTCCCTTAGTGATTCCCCAATCAATCCCTCTTAGAAAATGATAATTTTCTTTAAGTTCAATAAGGTTTGTATAAGGATCAAACAGTATCATATTGAGAACAGCATGAACGCCATATTTTTTGAGCAACCCAATACAATTCAGGTTATCCAAAACTCCGGCAGTTTTACCCATTCTCTTTAATGCAGATGCGGAACCATTTTCAATTCCAATTGCAGTAGCAAACCAACCAGCTTCAGCCAAGGCCTCCACGATTGGTTCAGTTAGCCTATCGGCACGAACTTGCGTTCTAAACCGAATTGTTAATCCTCTCTGATGAAGTTCTTGGGCAAACTTTCTGATCCACTTCTCATCCCTAGGCGGTTCAATGAAACTATCGTCTACAATTTTGAAAGTATTTACTCAAGTTAAAGAGATCACGCTTTCAATTTCATCTACGATGTTATCAATTGATCTTTGTCTCCACTTAGTGAAAGAGTAGTCTCCCATCTGTTTTGCAAAAGAAGCTATCGAACAAAAACTGCAACTCGCCATACAACCTCTACTGGTCGAAATATGGGGAGGATTTTTCAAAGAGTTCGCAACGGTAAGGTGTTTTCTGTCTGGAAAAGGAATGGAGTCTAATTTCATACTAGGAATCATTTTTCCTGTATTCATTATTTTCCCATCTTTTATACAAACAATACCTTTAAGATCATCAATTGGTTTCCCAAGTAAAAATCTTTCGAGCATTATTGGCATCAAAGATTCACCTTCTCCCACAACAATAAAATCAACACCGATGTTTAAGAAACTTTCCTGATTAAAGGTTGGTCCATAACCACCAGCTATAATTCTAATATTCTTGTCCTTTGCTTTTACTGCAAGAATTATTTTCTCAACTTGTTCCAGAGAAGTCATGTATGTCGAAATACCTATGCAAAAAAGATTTTCCATTTTCAAGAGCTCAAAAATGAGTCTGTCCAATGAAATACCTTCAAGCCAAGCATCGATACACACAACTTCAAACTGGTTACTCAAGGAAAAATCGATACTTGATTTCAGGTAACCCAAAGCCAAGCATTCCTCACTACTCCTGTGAGATTCAGCAGGAGGAGTAATCAACGCGATTGTGTGTTTTTTCATTTTGGTAAAGGTCTTTCTCGGCTTATAAAATCACAAAAACCGCCATTTGTCAAAATGGCGGTTTATGGTAATTGTTGTATTTTTTGCAAATCCATCCCACTAATCACTTCCCTTACGAGAGTTTCAAAATGGTTTGGCAAGTCATCACTATGTGAACGAGGATTATGTACATCCAGAATTTTTGAACTTGAGCATGCAGGAGAACAATCAACTTTTTGTCTCATTTCTGATTGAGAAGTTAATTCTTCCACACACTCTTCCAAAGTTCTTGGATCAAACAAGCCGAGCTCACCTCTTTCAGTCAGATTCTCCCATTGATCCTCAACTGTAACATTGAGAAAGATTCTGTGACCAGCACATAGTCGGTGACTAATTGTACCGTCAACAATGGAATCAAATCGTCTTTTCACAAAGTAATCGTTTCCTTTCAAAAGAGTAAATTGTAAAAGACTAAGTTCTGATCGAGGCATGATGACTATCTTACCTTTCTTTAATGCCGGGATTACGAGTTCTTCGTATCCACGGTTTAAAGCTGATGCAAAGACCTTGTCTTTGAGATCATCAAATCTAGTGCCAACTAAACGAATTCGATCCTTGAGGATTTTCTTAAGTCTAGCTTGTTTTGGTGACCCATTTAAATGAGTAATGTCAGCGATGACAACGTTCTCATCTCCATGAATTTCTGCAAGATTTTTTCTAAGGATTAACGCAAGGGTATCTTTCCCCGAAGCATTAACACCGTCAATCGAAATCAAGTTCTTCACCGGCAATAAATCTGGAGACCTCCTTAAGACAGATCTTTTATAATCTATAAAAGATTGTATGTTTGGAGTGTTCATTCTTGCGCAAGAATACAACACAATATGAAGTTTGTAAACCGCTTCAGGATATTGGCCCTTGCTTAATATGAAACAGGATCTTAACGAAATATTAATTATATGCCTGAATGTAAAGTACCTGTGGATAACTTAATTTATATTATCTTCCTAAAAAGCCTTTTAATTACAGTGTTTTCTTAAAGTCGTGTTTATTCAATTTACACAATTGACACTATTTATAAACCATTGTATTTGCATTACTTTTCTTATG
>JAYSRX010000065.1:0-3533 GCA_043720795.1 Minisyncoccota bacterium
GACCTTGAACGTGAAGGTAAAAAATTATCTTCAAAAGAAATGGTTCAACTATATAAAACTTGGTGTAAAAAATATCCTATCCTTTCTATCGAAGATGGATTTGCTGAAGATGACTGGGAAGGTTATCAAGAATTTACAAAACTTATGGGAGAAAAAGTTCAAGTTGTTGGAGATGATCTTTTTGTAACCAACATCGATAGACTTCAAAAAGGTATAGACATCAAGGCTGGTAACTCTATTCTTATAAAACTAAATCAGATCGGTACAGTTACAGAGACTATCAGAGCTGTGAAAATGGCACACAAAGCAGGAATGACAGCCATCATCTCTCACAGATCAGGTGAAACTGAGGATACTACTATCGCTCACTTTGTAGTTGGAACAGGATGTGGTCAGATCAAGACTGGATCATTGTGTCGAACTGATAGAGTTGCGAAGTACAATGAACTTCTACGAATCGAAGAGCAACTTGGAAAAAAGGCGGTGTTTGCTGGGGTGAAGACGTTGGGTAAATAGACCTTTACCACACCATATCAGCGATTATTTAATTATATCATCGCTGTCAAATTACAAATTTATCAAATGAAAACGCCTCCCTGTCTAGGGAGGCGGAAAGTTTTGCAGAAAGTTTTGCAGAAAGTTTTGATAGGTCTTACAACCCTGAAGGATGAGATTATTCCTCATCACTAAAATCAGTATCGATAATAAACATTTCTTCTTGTTCGTCACTGTCAACCTGAATAACGGTAACAGAAAAACTCACACTTTCATCACTGTAACCGACTTCACGATACCTGATCGTACCATTGACACGATCATCAACAGTCAGACCAAGTTCAGATATCCCTGTGAAAAAAGCATCAATTTGACGATTTTTAATACCACCTTTCGCAACAGGTTCAACGGTACGGAGTACATCGACAAGATTTTTTATTTTTTGTTTCATTTTGATTACGGTATCAAGTTAGACACACAATATCACAGTCTTTTACAAATGCACACTCCTCAACTTTCGACGCAGTTCATGGTGATTTGGTATAGTCTCCCCTACTAGTTCCCAGAATTTTTGAGAATGATTAAACTGACCACGATGACATAGTTCATGAACAACGATGTAATCTTGAAGTTGCTCTGGCAGAAGTGCGATTTTATAATTGAAATTTAAATTCCCTCTGTGCGAGCAACTCCCCCAGCGAGTTTTTTGGTTTTTGATGGTGATGTTTTTATACGGGAGGTTGTAATGTTGATTGTAATGTTTGAGTTTTTCTGTGGTGATTTTGAGAGCAAGAGGTTTAAGACGTAGATAATCTTTTCTGGTAAGTTTTATCTGCGGATGATTTGGATTTTCGGACTGTATAGATTGTGCGAGTTTTATTTTTTCTAAGGTTGAGTTTATCCAATCTGACTTACTAAGGAGAAAAGCTTCAGCTTGAGGTATGGTTATATGCTTGGGCTTGGAAACTTTGATGATGCCGTCACGAGTGACGGTGATGCGGAGGTGTTTGGTGGTCCTTCGTTGTGGGTTGAAGGTGTAGGGTGGGAGCATTATTATTTGTTTTTAGTGATTTTCTTAAGCTCTTTTTTCTTCTCGCTTACCACTTTCCTTTCAACCTTTTTAACATCTTCAAGTGCTGGTAATTTTTCAGGAATAACACCCCGAGATATTAGTGTAGATCTAACGCTTTTATTATTAGTAACATGTTCTATTGATATTTGATTTTCTGTTTTCATATCTTTCTCTATTGCATTGTGTACAGTGATAGCACTTGCAAATTCTTTAGCTTTTAATAAAATCGTTGGCATAAAATCAGCAATAGGTTTGTCGCCAGTTTTCCATATAATTTTCATATCTGAAGTACTTTTTCCACCAAAAAATGCAAGGTCACCTTTACTTCTAATAAGGGCAAAGTTTTTATTACCACCTGTTTGCCTCAAAATCATTGACGATAGTTCTTTTTCTGTTCCAGTAAGTTTCTGTCTAGCCTTCAGTCTGTCAATCTCATACAATCTTTTGCTTATCAGTTCTGCTTTTCTGGTCTGTATCGCAAAATATGTTTGAGCGAAAGCTATCTCTTCTTTGGAAGGGTCTCCGTTTTGTGCAATAAGATAGCAGGCATAACGCGTGAGCATGATATCGTCTATTTCTTTCTGAGCACCTGATCCAACATTGACCATTTTCCTGATGTCAGGAAAATGGTATTGACTTTCCTCCCCAAACGTTTCGCAGGCAACTTTTGCTTTGGTAATGGCATTTAAAAAATTTTCCCATTTCGAATATCCTAGGAGTTTTTGCAAATCTCTGGCAAACCAAAACTCTAAACCATCATCGGTTTTATGGGCGAAGGATTCGAAGTTTTTTGTGAGTGAATGTATTATTTCGGGTTTCATATGGAAAATATTGTATCATAGATTTTTTGAAGGAGGTGTGGTGTGGTTGTGAGTTTCAAAGATCCATCAAATACTTCCAAATAGCATACATGGCATACGTATCCCTTTCACAATATTTTTTAAGATTATCAACAACTTCGATAGATTCTTTTGTGTCATATTTACCATCAACAATTTTTTTCCACGCTTGTGATGCTGTGCCACCCTCTCGTATCTCAAGATCACTATATGAAAGCTCGGGAGCAAGTACTGGTAATACTTTCTTGATAGAACACTTACCTTTAAAATCTTTGTGAACATAATATTGTTTTGAGAATATATCCATAAGATCGTATATGCGAATATTTAATGATTCAAAAAATTCAGCATATTCAGGTAATCTTTTGGCGATTTCTTTGTTTCTCGTCATTTCAAACGATTTATACCATACGATCACACTACCAATTGGACCTATGTGAGATCTTAAAGATTGAGCAAGTGATAACTGAGGGTCATCTGTTTTAGTATGTAGAAAATCTACATGCTTGAGTTCAGCATCTGGTGAATCAAGGATATGAAGTGAATATTGAAATGGAATTTGATCATATGGAGAATAGGTATCAAATAATGGTATTGCTGATGGATAGGTTTCGTAATCAAAAAAGTATAGCGGATATTGTAATGCATTCAATTCCCCTTTGATTGATTCATGATCAATCATAATCCTATCACTCGTATGAGAGAGAATTTGATTTTGTTGTGCGTCGCTTAATTTTACAGAATCACCAATATCTGATAATTTAAACATACTGGATTCAACAAGCTGTTCGAGTTTTTTCTTACTGTTACCGATACGACTTAGATCATGCACACCGTATGATGGTATAGTCGGGTTTGAATGTTTAAACGTTGTACAATGACCAGATCTTCCTTTATAGATACAACAACATGGTCCGCCTGGTTCTTTTTCTTGTGCCAGATATTCTTTTGCTATCTCGATATCTTTTTCGACTTCTGATAACACACTTTCTATCTCTTCATTTACGTTTTGTATACTAAATAATTTACGAAGATCCAATTCTCCGTTTCGAACATATTCTTTGTTGAGATGAATGATATGTGAACTACCGATCTGTAATCCCAAGCTTTTAAGAAGAAAGACTTGG
>JAYSRX010000066.1:0-3525 GCA_043720795.1 Minisyncoccota bacterium
GGAATATCATTCGAAGTTACCTTTTCCAAAAGAAGTTCCCGAGTATCATCCGAAACTTCTCCTGATCTGATTTCATTTAAAATATTAAGGAGTATACTGTCGTCTTGTCTATGCTGTTCACTCAAATAACACACATGAAGATCTGCCTTTTTCCAACTTTGTGACAAAAAAGCAAAGGGTGTGCGAATTTCATCTTCAACTTCATATTGTATTTCATCACTTGAGTCAGAATAGAGAGACACCTGTTCCATCTGAGTCTGTGGTTTGTATTTTTCGATTGGGGGGAGCTGAAAAAAATCACCTGAAAGAATTATTTGCAATCCACCAAATGGCTTTTGATTCCTCTTGAATACTTTACATACATGATCAACCATATCAAGTGTTGTTCCCTTCATCATGGAAATCTCATCGATAATCAGTACTTTTATTTTTTCAAATCGTTTCCAGAGATATTGTTGTTGTTCCATGTAATCTATATCTCGAGATGAAAGATGGTCTTTAATCCCAATACCTGACCATGCATGAATAGTCATTCCACCGAGGTGAGTTGCCGCAATTCCTGTAGATGCAGTCACTGCAACTTCTACACCTCGTTCTTCGAGATAGGTAATATAAGAATTCAAAACATATGTTTTTCCTGATCCGGCAGGACCGGTCAAAAATACGTTTTTACCCATTTTAAGAAGAGTTAGTGCCTCGTTTTGTGTCATTGAAAAAGTATAGCATATGAATATCATATTAAAATAAAGAAGAAGGCACGGCTTTGTCATGCCTTCTTCTTTATATATCACAATATCCTCACATTATTTTGATACTAGAGCAGAATCTTCATCAATCCCCTCTCCTTCATATTCTCTTCATATTTTAAGTGTATAGTTAGTATATGAAAATACTAATAGTAGAAGATGAAGTAAAACTCAATAAAGCACTCTCAACAGGATTACAGAATCTCGGGTATGCTGTTGACTCTGCATTTGATGGAGAAGAAGGAGAAAAAATGGCTCGATGGAATAATTATGATTTGATCGTACTAGACATCATGATGCCCAAACGAACTGGGATAGAAGTATGTCAGAATCTGCGAGCTAACTTTAAACCAGTACCTATCATTATGCTTACTGCAAAAGATACTGTTGCGGACAAGGTCCATGGATTAAATGTCGGAGCAGATGATTATCTTGTAAAACCTTTTGCTTTTGATGAGCTAACTGCTCGAATTCGAACTCTCTTACGTAGACCACCCCTTACAGCTACAGACATATTTGAACTTGATGAATTAAAATTAGACACACGCACACAAGCAGTCACTATAGCCAACAAAGAGATCAAACTTACTTTGCGTGAATACGGATTACTTGAGTATCTCATGAGAAATAATGGTACAGTACTTACACGAGTAGACTTACTTGAACATGTATGGGATCGCAATTATGATTCATTCAGTAATGTGGTCGACGTACATCTCAAGAATTTAAGAAAAAAATTACCAAAAAATTATGCCAAACGTATTGAAACAGTCTGGGGCAAAGGCTACCGACTCGTTTAAAAAACATTTCAACAGATCAATAATCAGACTGACTTTTTTGTATGCAGGAACTCTTGCAGTCATTCTTCTTATTTCTGGAATAGTTCTATATACCGCATTTTCAAACCGAATAGGGAGACGTTTTAATATTCCACCACCCCCACCAGGAACAACTCAGGTGATAATTCTCAAACAACCTACCGCACAAGAAGTACGTGAAGATCTCATTTCATCATTAATACTTGTAAATGGTTTACTTTTAATCATCGCAGGAATTTCAAGTTATTGGCTCGCAAAACTTACTCTCCAACCTATTAAAAATTCATATGAAAGACAGCAACGCTTTCTTGGAGATGCATCGCATGAACTCCGAACACCTTTGAGTATTCTACAAATCGAATTGGAGAATGAATTATCCAGCACAATAAATCTGATTCATAAAGAACAGCTTGCAAGCAAATTGGAAGAGGTGCAACGTATGAGTAAAATCGTAAACGATCTCCTCACTCTTTCTCGCCTGGATGAAGATGCTGTCGAAGTGAAGAATGCTCTGAAACGAGTTTTACTTCATAAAGTGATTATAAATATAATCACACGCATCCAGCCACTTGCAGATTCAAACACTATAGTAATACATTTCATTCCTTCAAATCAAGAGATTCGTCTTCCTCTAGATGAAGATCTATTTTCACATGCACTCACCAACTTTATACAAAATGCAATTGTCTATAACAAACAAGGAGGCTCGGTCACAATCACGACAGATACCCAAGACAATGAGAGTGTTATCACGATAACTGACACAGGTATGGGAATTTCAGAGAAAGATCTAGAGAATATTTTTGAACGATTTTATCGAACAGACAAAAGCAGATCTCGAAAAACAGGAGGTACCGGTCTTGGGCTATCTATTGCATATTCGGCAATCGACCGAATGAAAGGCAGTGTACGGATCGCAAGTGAAATCGGCAAAAGCACGACTGTCGTCGTCCGCCTCCCTTTAAGTTAAAGCTTCACAATTTATTCATCTTCTTTTTTCTATACTAATAAAACAATCAAAGTAGGTTGTATTAAGATATTCTGTTCTGGGTTTAACATACAAAAGTCCTCATTCAGTTCCTCTTATACACATATTAATTGGTTAATTTATTAATACTATCTAAACGAACACATACATATGTCAAAAAAATCAAAGATGATCGCCGCAGTTGCCTTCGTACTCGGATCTTCTGCCTTTGGGGTCGGAGTCTCACAAGCTGCTGCTACACATTTAGGGAAAAACCAAAAGATGAGTGCGATCATAGAAGCAATTGCAGAAGAATTTGATCTTAATGCATCAGATGTCGAAAGTGTCGTACAGGAAGTAATGCAAAAAGAACGACAGGACATGGAAAAACGACACGATGAGGAATTATCAGCAGAGTTGAATCAGGCTATAACAGATGGTAAACTCACACAAGTTCAAGCAGACCTCATACATGCCAAAAAAGAAGAGTTGAAATCTTTCATGATTGACTTCAAAGATCTTACTTCAGACGAGAGACAAGCTTTGAGAAAATCCCATATAGATGAAATCACAAAATGGATGGAAGAAAATGACATTCCAAAAGAATTTATTTTGTCCTTAGGAAAAGGACATAGTAGTCACCACTTTGGTTCAAAACACAAAGAAGTTTCTGAACCTGAAAATTAATTCAGTGTTCTTTTAATTACTGTATTCCTAATTTTAAATACAAAAAAGACCCTCCGAAGAGGGTCTTTTTTGTATTTTTCTTACAGTTCGTCCTCAGCATCCTTTGCTAGATCTTCAGCATCCTTTGCGAAGTCTTCTGCATCACCATAATCCTTATCATCAAATGCATCTTGTGCATCTTCGAGTGCATCCTCAGCTTCGTCAAGGAGATCCTGAGCATCCTCAGTATCATCTCCATCTACTTCAGCTTCGTCAATCGCATCTTGTGCGTCTTCAAGTGCATTTTCTGCATCTTCTATTGCGTCTT
>JAYSRX010000067.1:0-3523 GCA_043720795.1 Minisyncoccota bacterium
ATCGTAAGATCAAAGAATCTCAAAATTGCCGGAGACAAACTCAATGAAGATATCATGGGGTACATTCGTAACGAGTTTAAAATTCTTATCGGTGAAAAAACTGCTGAAGATGTGAAGATTGCAATCGGAAGCGTTCTTCCACAAAAAGAACCTCTTGAAGCAGCGATCAGAGGGCGAGACCTTGTAACAGGGCTCCCTCGAGAAGTTATTCTTACAGACTCCGACATTCGTGAAGCGATCGCTCACTCTATTGCATCTTTGATTGAAGCTGCAAAAGAAGTGCTCGAATCAACTCCACCCGAAATCTTGTCTGATATTATGAAACGTGGAATTCATTTGGCAGGTGGTGGTGCACTTATAAAAGGCCTCGCAGAACTTCTTCAGGAAGAACTCGATATTCCTGTATATGTTGCACATGAACCACTTACTGCAGTCGCGAGAGGAACCGGAATCATTCTTGAAAACATGGAAAAATATTACGATGTATTAATTGAAAGAGAAGATGATCTACCGCCAAAGAAATAAAAACAAATTCAAAGGTGTCAAAATTGTAGGTTTTATTTTTATCCTTCTTCTTTTTTTACGACTACTGAATATTTCATTTGTTTCAAAATTATTTGATCATCCAGTCAATTATATTTTAGAGTCCAATATATTTATTCTTGCTCCAATCAAAAATACTCTCGTGTATTTTAAAGATAAAAAAAGTTTGGAAGAACAAGTCAAACAACTCAAAGGTGAAAATACAGAACTAAAACTTGAAAACTTGCTCAATAAAAACATTACGAATGAATTCGAATATTTTAAAAGCCAGTTTGGTGAAGTGGCTCAGCAAAATACGTTCTTCAAAGTAATCCTACGTCCACCTTTTACTCCGTTCGATGTGATCAGAATTACAGGGAAATTGGATCCGTACCAGATAGGTAATCTTGTATTTTATAAAAACCTGATTATTGGAAAAATAATAGAAAAAGATAATCAATATGCCACTGTAGAATTATTTTCTTCTCCCGAAAAGAAGACTGTTATTACTGTGAAGGGAACACAGTTTGAAGCACGTGGTCTCGGTGGAGGAAGGTATATGTTCGAAGCATCAAAAGATTTTGACGTAGTTGAAGGAGAACCGATTGTATATCCTGAACAGACCGTGTTAATTTTAGGAGTTGTAGAATTTGTGGAAACAAAAGAAGAAGACCTTTTCAAAAAAGTATATTTTAATCTGCCTACTTCCCTTGATATGATTTCATACGTGACAATAGGTATAACACAGCAATATGAGCAACAAAATCCAATTTCTAATTAGAGGGTTTATCTTCATCTCACCATTTTTTTTTCCATGGTGGATAGTGCTGATCATGGTGTTGGCAGCATTGTTTTTTTACGATAATTATTATGAGATACTTTTAATAGGTCTTGTGTGCGATATCATATATCACACTCCAGGAACTTTTCTTGGGTTATATGGTCTGACCCTTATTTCGTGCGCTTTATTCGTGATGGTTAAACAAATCAAGCAAAGATTGATACTATATTAGGATGTTTCGATTTTTCAAACGCTACAAGAGCCGTAAATATAAGATATACGACATCGATCCTGATGAGGTTTTTTTGGACTCAGCCAACTTGATGAATTTTGATACTGATCAATTCGAAGGAAGAATCGAACAGCCTATTTCCAAGAACGCACTGACACTTCTGTTTTTTTCTTTTGGTTTAATTTTTGTTGGACTACTCTATAAGGTAATTATCCTACAAATAGTTGAAGGGAAAGAATATTATTATCTCAGTGAGAATAATCGTCTAAAAGAAAATATTATTTTTGCTACACGAGGAAATGTGTACGATCGTAACGGAGTACCTTTAATTTGGAATGAACCTCAGACGGAAGGTGCGGATTTTGCAAAGCGAGTATACACATCAAGTGAAGGAATTTCTGATCTTCTCGGATTCATCACCTATCCCAAAAAAGATTCCAAAGGATTTTATTATGAATTAAATTATTTAGGAAAAGAAGGTATTGAAAAAGAATTCCAGTATATTATTGGTGGTAAAAATGGATCTCGGATAATTGAGACAAATGCTTTAGGTAAAACTATTTCGGAGAATGTTGTGAGACTTCCTGATCCTGGTAATCCACTGACACTTTCTATTGATTCGCGCGTTCAAGAACAATTATACAAATCAATCAAAGAAGTTGCGGACCAAGTTCCATTTCAAGGAGGCGGGGGAGTTATTATGGATATTCATACAGGCGAAATTCTAGCTTTGGCAACATACCCAGATTACAGTTCTCAAAAACTTGCTGATGGAGATTCTGAATATATCAAGCAGATCAATCAAGATCCACGTAATCCCTTTCTTAACCGTATTACTCAAGGTCTCTATACTCCTGGTTCGATTGTAAAGCCATATATAGCAATTGGAGCACTGAACGAAGGTGTAATTGATCAATACACAAATATTGTTAGTCTTGGTAAGCTTGAAGTCCCTAATCCATATGATCCTTCCAAGCCGACATTCTTTTCAGACTGGAAAGCTCATGGGTCGGTTGATGTGCGCAAAGCTATTTCTGTTTCCTCAAACATTTATTTTTATGTAGTAGGAGGAGGGTATAAAGATATTCAAGGACTCGGTATCACAAAAATAGAAGAATACATGAGAAAATTTGGTTTTGGATCGGATGTGCAAGGACAGATCTCTTCTTCATATAAGGGAACAATACCTAACCCTGCTTGGAAAGCAAAAAACTTTGATGGAGATATCTGGAGATTGGGAGATACATACTTTACTTCAATTGGACAATACGGATTCCAGGCAACTCCGCTCCAAGTAGTGAGAGCAGTTGCAGCGATTGCAAACAAAGGAACTGTCTATAATCCTCTGGTCATAAAAGATTCGCCTCCTGATATTGAACAGACGGTCGATGGTATCAAACCTGAAATTTGGAAAATAATACAAGAAGGAATGAGAGAGGCTGCACTTACGGGGACAGGTAAGGGTTTGAACATGAATGCAGTGGAGATTGCGGTCAAAACGGGTACTGCGGAACTGGGTGTAAGTAAAAACAATGTAAACTCGTGGACAACTGGGTTTTTCCCGTATCAGAATCCTCGATATGCTTTTGTGATAATTATGGAAAAGGGAAGCCGACACAACATGATTGGAGGTGTGGCTGTATCAAGAAAACTTTTTGACTGGATGGCGATATATACGCCGGAATATCTTAAGTAATGTCATCCCGCACGAAGTGACTCCGTAGGAGGATCGGAGATGCGGGATCTCGTAATTAGGACGTCATCCCCGCGAAGGCAGGGATCCAGTCCATAATAAAAACACTAATATAAAGGTTGTGTAACGAAGAGTTATTACTGTTCTCTGAAAGTAATTATGTAACTCATATGATCCTGGATTCCCGCTCGACATACTTGATTCATTAAAATAGAAGTACACTTGTGGTGCGACCTAACAAAACACGAAAATACTCGGAAAAATTTATCCAGGGGACCCGCCGATTACGGCACCC
>JAYSRX010000068.1:0-10021 GCA_043720795.1 Minisyncoccota bacterium
GTTGCTCTACCAACTGAGCTAAAGTGGCAATATAAACTGTGATTCTCTAAAACGGATTGCTCTACCCTGTAATCTGGCCCGTCCCACGGTCGTCAGATTACTAGGAGCTAAAGTGGCAATATAAATTGTGATTCTTTAAAACGGCTCGTTCTACCCTGCCATTTGGCCCGTCCCCACGGCAGTCAAGTGGCTAGGAGCTAAAGTGGCACACTCTTTTACAAGTACGTGCATTCTAACTGATTTATCAGATTTTGTGAAGTCTTAAATTTGAACTTCTATTTGTTGTTTTTGTGCGTAACCTTTTCTATCCAATCGCTCGTATATTTTGCAGTCGCATGAGATATAACATGGATTACATTTACAATCTTGTGAGGAATTCGAGCAATAAAGGTAGAGATATTATGGAATAATAATGAATTCAATTTATACATAAATTTTACAAAACCAAACAATATTTCATCTGCTTTATTTAAAAAGTTCTCAGAAAATAAAAAGGTTTTCCCGTGTGGAGATTTTATTCCGGCAAAATACACGAGAAATAAAATCGCTGCAGATATTGATATTGTAAGTATTTCGAATAACATAATATTAAATTTAAAAGCTATTAGCTTGTGGCTAATAGCTTTTTATTTAGATTGAGTATCGTGTAAAACGTGTGATTTCTACTTTTTCTCCAAACTTTTGTGATGCTTCATCAATAAGCAATTTGATAGTCTTGTCTGGATTTTTGATAAAAGATTGTTCAAGGAGAGTTTTTTCATTAAAATACGCATCGAGTTTTCCTGCAAGAATCTTTTCTTTCAACTCTTCTGGCTTTCCTTCTACTTCTTCAGCAAATACTTCTTTGGCTGCAATTGTATCCTCTTCTTTGAGATCTTCTTTTCGCATGAATTGAGGAGCAAGTGCTGCAACATGCATAGCGATGTCTTTTGCAAGAGCTTGAAAAGCTTCATTCTTTGATACAAAGTCAGTTTCACACATAAGTTCTACAAGAACTCCAACAGCTCCACCTTGGTGAATGTATGAAGCAACAGTTCCAGCTCCGAGAGTTCGATCTGATTTTTTGTCAGCAGCTGCCTTACTGTATTTTTGCAAGATAACTTTTGCTTTTTCGACATCACCGTCTACTTCTTCAAGAGCCTTTTTACATTGCATGATAGAAACACCTGTTGCATCTCGTAATTGTTTGATTACTTCTGTTGAAATACTCATATTGATTTAAATTTGTTAATTATCAATCCTGCGTTGATAGTAAAGTTTATCTTATCTTTAATCTTACCTGGATCCCCGCCTTCGCGGGGATGACACACTAATTACTATTTGCAGGAATGACGTGCTAATAACTTACGCTTTCTTCTCTCCCTTTGAAGCTTTGTATGCTTCTACGATTTGTGACACAAAAAACTTAACACTCTTTACTGAAGAATCATTGGCGATAATAGGATATGTAAGAATGTCAATATCACCATCTGAATTTGAAAGTCCTACTACTGAAATCTTTTCATTGCGAGCTTCTTGAACTGCAATTTCTTCGTGCTTACTGTCGATTACAAATACTGCTCTCGGTTTGAATTTCATATTTGTAATTCCTCCAAATCGTTCTTCTAGATTTTCAATTTCTCGGTCAATCATAAGTCGTTCTTTTTTGGTGTATTTAGCAAGAAGACCTTTTGACTTTTGTTCAAGGAGTGTTTCGAGTCGTTTTACTCGTTTTGAAATTTCTTCAAAGTTAGTAAGAGTACCTCCAATCCATCGTCCGATAACATATGGTTGATCAATAGACATTGCTGCGTCTTTTACAATTGGTGCGAATTCTTTTTTGGTACTTACAAACAGGATTTGTCCTCGGTCTTTTGCAACTTCTGAAACAAAATCAACTGCTTTTTGAGCTTGAGTTGCTGTTTTGTCTAGATCGATAATTTCGTATCCATTCTTACTTCCTGCGATAAAAGATTTTGTTGACGGGTGACGCCTTGACTTGGCATATCCAAAATGAGCTCCGACTTGGATCATTGATTCGATAGCTGTTGTATTGTCTGTATTTACTGATTTCATGTAGGTGGATAGTAACAAATATATTTAAAATTGGCAATAGGATCATTGCTCGACATATTTTGATTCATCAAAATAGAAGTACTCTTGTGGTGTTCGCAAGGAGGACATCTGGTTGAGATTACTCCTCATCAGCATCCCCAACCGTTCCAACTTGCATCGTATTGATAATTGGGTCTAGGTTGCCGGCCAATGTACTTTCAATACTGTGCCATGATTGTTTGATACGGTGATCCGTAATTCGGTTCTGGGGGAAGTTGTATGTTCGGATTTTTTCAGATCGATCTGAGGTTCCGATCTGTTCTTTACGTTCCGATGAGTATTTGGCAGCTTCGATCGCTTCATAGTGTTGTTCTACCTTAGCAGTCAAAATAGCGAGGGCTGTTTCTTTGTTCTTAAGCTGACTTCGTTGCGCCGTAGATCGTACATCAAAACCGGTTGGTTTGTGAACCAGTCGCACTGCTGTTTCTACTTTGTTCACATTTTGACCTCCTTTACCTCCTGCTCGAGAAAATTCCATCTCGAGATCATCTGGATGAAGCACGAGTTTTGATTTTTTACGCATAGGCAAAATAGCTACGGATGCAGTTGATGTATGCACTCGCCCCTTACTTTCGGTCTTCGGAATTCGTTGTACACGATGCACACCTGTTTCGTATCGAAGTTTTTTGTACACATCCTGTCCTCGTATTTCAAAAGAAGCCTCTTTGTATCCACCAACTGAGCTAAGAGATTCTTCCATTTTGGTTACGCTCCATCTTTGTATCTCAGCATATTTTTGGTACATCTCAGCAAGTTGATACGCAAAAATAGATGCCTCGTCTCCTCCTGCTCCCGCTCGCACTTCAAGTATGATTTCGTTAGGGAATTCCTCCTCTTCTTCTTCCTTCTTGAGACTCTCTGTCATTTGATCAAAAAAAGTCTTCTGCTCGGCAATGATAGATAGGAGCTCTTCTTCTGCCATCTCTTTCATCTCTGGATTATTAAAAAGTTCCTCCGTTTCGTGTTTGGATTTTTCAAGTCGCTCGATTTCGGAAATAAAATACTGTACCCGAGGATTGTCTTTGTGTTGTATTGCTTCTTCGTATGTCATAAGCTAAAAGCTATTAGCTGTTAGCTAATAGCTTTTAAAAAGTTAGTTCTTTGATTTTGCCATTCGAGCCTTGAATTTTTCTACTCGTCCAGCTGCGTCGAGTGTCTTTTCTTGACCAGTATAGAAAGGGTGACATTGTGAACAGATTTCAATGTGTTGTGTTTCTTTGGTTGCACCAATTTCAAAACTAGCTCCACATGCGCATGTAGTTACTGAATTTGAAAAGTAATTTGGGTGGATATCTTTTTTCATAGTGGTAGTACTATAGCAGAATTAAGTGGTTTGTAAAGTCATAGAAATAAGGAGCGGAGCGACTATATTTCTATGATCCTCGCGAATGCGGGGATCCAGATATATTAGCCTTATCCAAACACCTTACATTCAATCCATTCGAATCGTGCTTCAAAAGCTTCAATAAGAAGACTAATCTGATGACGATTATCTTCCATAAGAGCAGACATATGTCTCAGGCTTTCCTCTCGAGATTCTGTTACTTCAACTTTGAGAGATGCGACTTCTTCTATGACCATATCAAGTCTATCATTAGTAGCATAGTTTTTACTTTCAAGTACTTCTTCCAACGTATCATGAAAATACCCCTTAGTTACAAGCTCTCCACGTTCTTTTTGAGATAAATTTACACTTGTCATATACTCAATATATCATATTAATTTTTGAAGTTTTCCACAGACTAACAAGTGTACTTTATAAAGAATTTATTACTCAACAGTAGCCAAGAAGTCGATATTGTCCTGGAAAGTTGTCGCATGTCCCATCACTCCATTTCCGTAGAATTGATTCTGTGGAAGTGACCAATTACCTCCGGCGTAATACTTCAGAGCTGCAGTATGTTCAGTTGTATATGTCTGTGCTCCTGCGCCAAGATCTGACATATAGATAGCAGTAGCCATGAATGCGTGCTGAGGGTTCCATGGATCAGCAGTAGTCACACCGAGTGCAGACGCAACTCGACCTGCGTATCCTTTCCATGTAGTAGGAATAAATTGTGAAGGCCCCATCGCTCCTCCCCATCCACTTCCCATAGGACAAGATAGTGGCGTAGTTTCAGGATCTCGTCCTAATTGTTTAACAATTGCAAGATAGGTTGTTTGGTCATCTCGCCATGATCCACTTGTAGGTCCAGGCATGATGTTATACCATTTCTTTTCTTCAGGATCTCCAGCTCGGTTACATGTACCTACATTTGTTCCAAGATTTGATTCTTGTTTCAAAATAGCAAGAATAAAAGCAGTTCGCACTCCGGTTGCCTTTGATGCTGCATTGGCATACTTGAGTGCATCATCAAAAGAAATACCTTGTGTATCCCGAAGCTTGAACAGTGCACTTCGAATACCGTTTGCTTTTGCTCGCTTAGCAGCCAATTCCTGTTCATGAGTTTGTTCAACAGCTTTTGACGCGGCGAGGAGTCCCTTTTGTTCTCCTTGTTTTACTGCCACTACTTTTTTTTCTGCCTCAATCTTTACTTTGATATCTAATTCTCTATCTTTCTTTTCTTCAAGCTTTTCTTTTTCATCTTCGGTAAGGCCTCGTAGTTCTCGTACCTGATCTAGTAGTTCATCAATAGTTCGCTGAATAGTTGTTACTGAATCGACACTTATAAAAAATTCTGAGAGGTTATCATACGCAGTAATAATTTCAAAAAGCGAAACATCATCGATCTTGTTTTGGGCTCGTACAATTTCTGCAAGAATTTCGGTACTTCGATCGAGCTTATTATTGAGCTGATTCACAGTCTGATCTTTGATATTAATGTCAGAACCAATTTCTTTGATGACAGAATTCTTGGCATCAATATTTTTTTGCACCGTCTTGATCTGGGTAGTGAGCTTGTTCACTTCTCCGAGAATAGAGTTTGATTTTACTTTTTGCTGGTTCAAAATTGCTTCTTGAGCTTTGATTTCAGCTTCAGTCTTAGCAAGTTCTTCTTTGAGTTGCTCTTCTGATTGAGCAAAAACAACTACTTGTGTCGAAAGAACAAGAGAAAAGAAAAGGACAAGCGACACATACAACTTGGGACTCAGGAATTTTTGGATCATAGGATATCAGTATACCACAAGAGTATTCCCAATTTCTACATTCACTGCGTTCATAAGAAATTTAGGTTTACCACACTAGAATTCAAGATTTCCACAGTTTCTTATTTTACAAAGCAAAGACCGCCCTTTCGGGCGGTTTTTTGAGATTTAAGCTTCTGGTTCTTCTTTTTTACCCTTCTTTTCAACTTCGATTGAGGCGATGTCGACTGCTTCTACAGGTTCGTCAGTTTCTTCGTTTGGAGCCTGTACAAGAGCGATTACTTCTTCTGGTTCTGCAATAAGTGTAACTCCAGATGGAAGTACGAGGTCAGAAGCATGGATTTGTGAATCAAAGTCTACAAGAGATGAAATATCAACTGTGATTTCGTGAGGAAGGTCTTTTGGCATCGCTTCGATCTCAATTTCGTGCATAACTTTCATAAGAGTACCACCGAGAGTTTTTTCAGCTGGTGCAACACCTGTAAATTCGAGTGGTACATGTACTTGTACTTTTTTACCTTTTTCAATTACATAAAAATCTACGTGAGCAACTGTTCCTCGTACAGGGTGGTATGAAACGTCATGAATAAGAGTCTCATGTTCTTCTCCATCTACTTCGAGAGTCACCACTGTTGATTCTCCAGCTTCTTTGAATGCTTTTTCAAAATCAGGATAGAGAACTTTGATAGATTGTGCAGCTTGTTTTGGACCATAAAAAACAGCAGGGATAGAACCAGCCAATCGAACTTCTTCTGCGATCTCTGTTGTGTCTCGCTTTAATACTTTAAGTTTTAACATAGTGTTTAGCAGTATACAGATTTTATTGGAAAAGGCAATATGACGGCTTCAGTCGTCATCCCCGCGAAGGCGGGGATCCAGGATCACCTGTGTTATATAATCAATTTCAAAGAACAGTAACCACTATTCGTTACGCAGCCTTTATAATAGTGTTCTAATACGGACTGGATTCCCGCCTTCGCGGGAATGACGCGCTAATAATTTACCCCTTCTTCATCCATTTCTCGATATCCTCCACTGTCCCATCCACCTTTTTGCCTGGGTTGAATATGTTATGTGCATCAAAAATGTTCTTTACTTCTTTGAATAGAAGATATGTTCGTTCCCCGAACATATCCTTCACAAAAGGCGTTCTCATGATACCGTCGTTATGCTCAGCTGTAATAGTTCCACCATATGAAATAATAAGTTCGTATACTTGTTTGGCCACAACGACAATTTTAGATCGTTCTTTGGGATCCCTCAGATTCATAAGAGGAATGATGTGAAGATTTCCATTACCAGCATGTCCTGCTACATTTACAGCGATTTTATTTTTCTTCAAAATAGCAAGTAGTTCGGGCAAGAATTGAGGGAGCTTTTCAGGCAACACGCAGAAATCTTCAATAAAAGGTGCAGTGTTCTTCCCTTTCACTTTTTCTCGGAGAAGATTAAAGCTTTCTCGTCGTACAACAAAATACTTTTCAGCTTCTTCGACAGTTGGAATAGTTCTAAAAATCGCCTTGTTGTCTTTGAGTGATGCTTCGGTTGCATGGATCTTGCGATCGAGTTCTTCTTGGGTGTTTGCAGACAATTCAATAAGCATAATCAATTTTGGAAGGCCAAGCATTCGTATTCCAATAATAAATTCAGGAATAAAGCTGACGAGGAACTTAAGTAACGGCTGTCCGATTCGTTTTGCAATTTGTGGAAAAAAACGAAGTCCCAGCTTAAGTGTCGTATCATCGAACACTTCGAGTGATTCGGGTTTGTGCATAAGTAGATCATTTACGAGCTTTGGAAGCGAGTTCCATGATGGGAGGAATACGGTAATGATTTTTTGAAAAGGCTTTTCTTCAACAAGACGAATACGAGCGTCGCTCAGTACACCGAGTGTTCCTTGTGCTCCAATAAAAAGATGGGCGAGATTGAATGTCTTTTTTTCCTTATTCATGACATTCCACAGAGCATATCCAGAAGAATTTTTACTTGTCTTTGGTTTTGCATTTTGGATAAATTCATAATTCTGATCGATCATATGGAAAAGTCGGCGATAAATACCTCCGATGAATTCATCTTTTCCTGCAATTATTTTTTCTACTTGTTTGAACGTCAGTTCCTTGAATTCGTATTCAATACCATTTGATAGGACAACTTTGATACTTTCAACAAAGTTGCGCATCTGTCCGTATTGAAGAGACTTTTCTCCTGCACAGTTATTAGAAATCATTCCTCCGAAAGCAGCGAGGTTTTTGGAAGCAGGATATACCGGCATTATCAGATTATGTTCAAGACTTTTTGGTTCAAAGTCCCGATAAAATACTCCGGGTTGCACACGTGCACCAAGTCCTGGAACATCAATGTCAAACTGATTAATATATCTTGTTACGTCAATAATTAACCCTTGTCCGATCGCTCCCCCTGTCATATCAGAACCTCCACTTCGGGGTGTAATAGCTAGTTCAGGAATTGTAAATTTGTTGTCCTGAACAAATTTTATTATGTGTGAAATATCAAAAGAACTTTTGGGATAGATAACCGCAATAGGTTTGATTTCAAAAATTGAAGTATCATGACTGTACTTATGAAGGGTTTCTTCATCGTACACAACTTCACCTTGAATTTGATTTTGTAAGAGAGTAAGAAGATCTTTATGCATTGTTAAATATTTTTAGTTTTTCGATGATAACACGTTTTACAGCTTCTTGCGCAGGCTTCAAGAATTTGTACGGAGCAACTTGATCAGCATTGTCAGCAAGTCCTTTTATCAAAGCCTCCTTGTACGCAATTCGGATTTCAGTATTGATATGAACAATACAAATCCCAGCTACAATTGCTGCCTGAAAATCTTCTACACTAATTCCGGATCCACCATGGAGTACGAGCGGAAGCCCTGTTGCTTCTGCAATGGCTTGAATTCGAGGAATATCAAGTCGTGGATTAGGCATATCCTTGAGCATTCCATGGAGATTACCAACTGCTGGAGCAAGCATGTCTACTCCAGTAGCATCAACGAATGCTTTTGCTTCTTCAGGTTTTGTAAGAAAAGCTTCAGTCCCCACTCCTTCCGGAATTTTATCTAGGATGTTTGATGATTTCCCAATGAATCCAATTTCTGCTTCAACAAGACAATCAGGATTTTGTAGACGAGCATATTCAACAACACTTTTTGTCATGGCAATATTTTCTTCATGAGATAATTCTGCACCGTCAATAATTACTGCGTCAAAACCAGCATCAATCGCACTCTGCGCTCGTTCGAAAGAGTATGAGTGATCAGCATTTGTAAAAATAGGTAATCCTCGTGTTTGATATTCTTTTACCAACGCAACGAGTTCTCGCAATCCAAAAAATTCTCCCTCACCTTCTGATAGTCCGATAATTACAGGATATCCTGTCTCTTGCACAGCTTCTTTGATTGCATGTACTGCTTCGAGATTAGATACATTAAAATGTCCGATTGCTACCTTACGCGCTTTGGCGTCTAAAATTGTTTCTTTGAGTGTCATATACGGGACATTATAGCACACTGCTTTTGTCATCCCTGCGAAGGCAGGGATCCAGGATTACAAAACGCTAAGTAAAACTATTCAAAGGACAGGAGTCGCGAATCGTTACATAATATATTTAATCCAGAAATCCCTCCGGGACTGGATCCCTGCCTTCGCAGGGATGACATACTAATGTTATACTGCATCAATATGTTTAACTTCAAAAAATTAGATTTTGTCGCAGTAGGCGACATTGTGACTGACGCATTTATCGAACTTAACAGCGCATGGATAGAAACAGATAATCCCACCAAAGAACAAGAGCTCTGTATGAAATTCGGAACCAAACTTCCCTTCAATGATGTAGTTGTCGTACCAGCAGTGGGAAACAGTCCTAATGCAGGTGTGAGTGCACACAGACTAGGACTAAGTGCTGGACTTGTAACTAATACAGGTGATGACGGTTTTGGTCGAGAACAAATTCAAGCTCTCAAGCAAGAAGGGATCAATACCAAATACGTTCTTGTACACAAAGGTCAAAAATCTAATTATCATTATGTTCTGAGATTTGGTGCAGAGCGAACGATCCTCGTGAAGCATACTGAATTCCCCTATTCATTCCCTAACATTTCACCTGCTCCCTCTTTTATCTATCTCAGTTCACTTGCAGAAAATTCTCTCGAATATCATCATCAGATTGCAGCATATTTAAAAAATAATCCAACTACTAAACTTGCATTCCAACCTGGAACATTCCAAATCAAACTTGGGTACGAAGTTCTCAAAGATTTGTATGCTCACACATATTTATTTTTCTGTAACAAAGAAGAAGCTCAGCTTATTTTGAATACACAAGAATCTGACATCAAAATTCTTTTGAAAAAATTAAAAGATCTTGGTCCACAAATCCCTATTATTACAGATGGTCCAAACGGAGCCTATGCTTTGTATGACTCCAAAGCTTACAAAGTCCCAATGTACCCCGATCCCAAAGATCCAGTAGATCGAACTGGCGCTGGAGATTCTTTTGCATCCACAATTACATCTGCTCTCGCACTTGGTAAGCCAATTCAAGAAGCACTCCTCTGGGGTCCAATCAACTCAATGTCAGTTGTACAATTCATCGGAGCTCAAGCAGGACTTCTTTCACGAGCCAAGATTGAAGAGTATTTGAAGAACGCGCCGAGTGAGTATCAAGTATCAGAAATTTAAAACTTTGCATTGTCATCCCTGCGAAGGCAGGGATCCAGGATCAATATCCTCCCAGTTAGGATTCATACTCTCAATAAGCTTGAGCTTCCAGTCTCGTTTCCATTTCTTCATGTTCTTTTCTCGTTCAAGTGCAATTCGTA
>JAYSRX010000069.1:0-3460 GCA_043720795.1 Minisyncoccota bacterium
CTTAAGGATTCGTCGTGAAGCTTCCTGATCAGGAGAAAGAATCTTGTCATCAGCAATAAAATCTCCAAGTGTAGATTTTTCATCTCCATCATCCCCTACTGGACTTTCAAGCGACACAGTGGCTTGGTCGATTTTTTCAATAGTGTAGATCTTTTCAATCTCAAGCCCCATCTCAGTCGCAATTTCTTCAGGCATAGGATCTCGTCCGAGATCAAGAGAGAGTCTTCTAAATACTTGTTTATATTTGGCAATTGTTTCATGCATGTGCACAGGAATTCGAACTGTTCGAGATTGGTCAGCAAGCGCTCGAGTGATGGCTTGTCTGATCCACCATGTCGCGTACGTAGAAAATTTGTATCCTTTGGTCCAATCGAACTTATCCACAGCCTTGAACAAACCGAGGTTACCTTCTTGAATAAGGTCGAGCAGTGTCAGGTCAGGACTTCGCCCTACATATTTTTTAGCAATAGAAACTACAAGTCGAAGGTTGGCACGAGCTAGGAGCATTTTTGCTTCTTGATCTCCTACTTCGATTCGCTTAGCAAGATCTTTTTCTTCTGAAGCCTTGATCAGTGCATATTGTCCGATTTCCTTAAGATAAATCTGAATAGAATCGTATTGTCCAGAAGATTTGTATGAGTATTTGTTTTCTTCAAGACTCACATCTATATTGAGCAGACCACTATTCTCGAGAACATCAACTCCTGCATCAGTGAATTTTTCATAAAGCTCATCAAGAAACACGAGATCTGTTTCGATAGTAGGAAAATCTTTTAGAATTTCATCGTAAGTAACATACCCTCTTTCTTTACCTCTTTTAAGAAGCTTATCAGCTTTTTGTAATTGCTCATGTGCTTTTTTTTGAGCAGGAGTGTTAATTTTTTTGACAGCTGATGTCTTAACCTTTTTTACGATTTCTTTTTTTGTTTTTATGGACGAAACAGGTTTTTTAACTTGTGCTTTTGTTGGAGCTTTTTTTATTTTTATAGGCATTACTTTTTTAGTTTTTTTAGGAGAGACACTTTTTGCTTTTTTGGGTTGAACAGTTTTTTTGACCATCTTTTTTGCTTTTGTATTTGTTTTTTTCAAGTTACCTTTTGGCATATTGGAATTGTTTGGTTATACCATTTTATTAATAAATTGACAATCGCCTATCTTAATACTGTGTATAACTTTTCTATGTTCTTCAATTATTTTTAAAATTTCGTTTTCTTTTTCCGAATTATTTTGTAGCGAACTTCTCAATTCTTTATTCTTAATCTGTAAGTGAGTCAGTATGTAATGTGCAAAAGATTCCTTAAAACTCTTTTTTATTTGTTCTCCATTATTTTCAAATTGATTTTCAAGCTCAAATATTTTCTTATCATCACGTATCTCTTTCTCAATGATCGATAATTGATAGATTGCCATGAATTCGTCTATTTGTTTTCTCAGTTCTGTATTTTGTTTTTCAAAAAACAAAATATATGAGTTAATGATCGGTTCGTGTGCCACTTTTTCAAACTCCTGATATTGTCTTGTATATGTAGATTGTGCAGTCTGATCCATGTTCACATCACTCCATATAATGGCCGAATTCATTGTGAGCATCTCTGCAACCTTGTTGATAAAGAAATTCTTTTCGCTATAAGTATGTACTCTTTTCAATAGTGGGAGAATTTTTTCCTGGTATGCTTTTATTCGTTTTCGTTCGTCAGGAATTTTTATTATCAGATGAGTTACAAATTCGATGATATGAATCGACTGCTTAATGATTTCTTTCCATGATTCAGGATTCTCCTTGATTGTATCGGCAGGATCTTTAGCACCTTCATAGTAGGCAATCTTGACATCCAGACCCTGATTGATAGCCATTTCCCATACTTTGGCCGTTGTAGCAAGTCCTGCTCCGTCACTATCAAATGCAAGAAGAAGATTAGGCGTCAGTTTTGAAATCATCTGAAGCTGATCTTGAGTAAATGCTGTACCAGATGATGCAACGGTGTTCATATATCCCATTTGGTGCGACATAATCACATCCATTTGCCCTTCTACCAAGATGACAAAATTGTGTTTTCTGATGGACTGCTTCGCAAAGTTAAGTCCGTAAAGAACATGTGATTTACTAAAGAGTTGTGTTTCAGGGCTGTTCACATATTTGGGTGTATCTTTTTGTTCTGTAATAAAGACTCGGCCAGTGAACGCAATTACTTTCCCGCTTGAATCAAAAATTGGAAACATAATTCGTCCCCTGAACCTATCATATACTCGCCCATTTTCATTTTTGATTACAAGTCCACTTTCTAGAATTTCTTTTTCATCAAAACTTTTTTTGAGTTCGGTATATAGAAGATTCCATTCATCAGGAACATACCCGATTCTAAATTGTGAGATTATCGAAGATGTAAGTCCTCGTCCTGTTAGATAGTCCTGTGCAGAAATATCTTTTTGCAAAAAGGATTGGAACACAAGACATGCTTTTTCCAAAATAGAATATGCATCTTTTTTTTCTTTCATATCTCGCGCCGAGAGATCCAGAACTACTCCTGTTTCTTCTGCAAGTTTTTTAAGAACATCAAAGAATTCCATGCCCTCAATTTCTTGCACAAAGGTAAACACGTCTCCTTTTTTACCACAACCAAAACACATGAACGAACCTCTATGTGGAGCCACAAAAAAAGATGGTGATTTTTCACTATGGAACGGACAAAGTCCTTTGAGATTTATTCCCGATTTATCCAATTTTACATAACGAGAAACAACTTCCTCGATTGGAAGTCGTTCCTTGATCTCTTGTATATGCTGATTATTTTGCATATGAGTTACAAAAGATTATCGTATGTCAAACTCTGATTTGATTCGGTCTTCAATTTTAGTCACTGCTTCGTACTTCTTACTTCCTTTGAATCCTGTTCCGGCTGGGATGATTCGTCCAATAATCACGTTCTCCTTAAGTCCTGTAAGCATATCCACTGAACCTTTGATGGCATTATTGATCAATACTCGGTTCGTGTGTTGGAATGATGCAGCTGAAAGGAAACTAGATTTTGTAAGGGCTACTTCTGCAATACCAAGAATAAGAGGGTCTGCTTTTGCATGTTCTTGTGACTCAGTAAGAGTCTCATTTGCAGCATCAAAGATATCGATTTCTGTAATATCTCCGATAGCAAAGAGTGTGTCTCCTGGTTCTGTCACTCGTACTCGTGAGAACATTTGCCTTACGATAACTTCGATATGCTTTCGAGAAATAGGTTCTCCTTGTAGTTCATAGATCTTATTGATCTGTCCGATCATGTATTCTTGAGTTTTTTCTTTTCCTCCGAATTTGAAGAGTTCAGAAAGATCTGCAGAACCATCAGTGAGAAGTTGTCCTTTCTTAACTTCCTGTCCTGTTTTAACAAGCGCAGTTCGTGCATGAGGGAATGTGTAATCCATTTGTTTTTTGGTCTTACTTCCCGCCCCTCCTGAAACGATAACTACC
>JAYSRX010000070.1:0-3399 GCA_043720795.1 Minisyncoccota bacterium
TGATTAAAGATTGTATTAAGTGGACCCTTGTCTCCAAACATACTTGGTGGAATAAGAGAGTCGAGGATGCGGTTGGAGGTGGGGGCGGTGACTGTTGGAGAGGATGATTGCAAATCACTCGCTGATTTGGGGTATGTAATATTATTTTTAGAATCCACTGTTGTAATTGCTCCATTTGTACCAACAATAACAGTGTTCCCTTGTGGATCAGTTAACATTGTTCCTACGGGATAATACCCACCACCAGGAGTGAGGTATTTAATTTGACCTGTCTGAGCATCCTTTATTGAGGTTGGCGTTTTTGCTGGATCATTTGAACCATTCACCTTAAACCATTCTTCCGCCAATGAACCAGGCTTGTTCCCTCCTGCTCCTGAAGTGTTTGTTGTTGTGGCAGGTGGAGTTGCTGTCACTGCCAGTACAAAAGAAGAGTTAGAAAAGACTAATCCTATGCAAAGACTTACACTAAAAATTAACTGCTTCATTGGTTGTATTCTTTACCTTTTTAAATTCAAGCTCGAATTGTGTCTGGGTTGTCTGAAGCAGATTCGCTGTATGGGCCAGAGTTGCAGAAATAAAAGCTCGCCCTTCGGTATTCTCGTCATTTCGAAGTAGGAGATAATTCTCTGTTGGAACCTTGTTGGTCACGCGAGTTCCGTTGATTGCCCAACTGTATGCAAAATTAGATGAGTCTTTGGTTGCCCCGCTAAAAAAGTATGGAATAGCTTCAAAATCTACTTGAGGTCGTTCAAGAAGGAATCCACCAGTAACAGCTTTTTCATACACTACTCCCAAGATGGGATTGTTTTCATACACTACGATCTCTGGTGCTATTGAACGCATATTAATGGATTGGGATGCAATAAGGGTTGAATTGATCGCAGATACTTCAACTGTTACCTGCATTGGTCGTTCGATCAACTGGCCTTTGGTAGAAAAAGTATTTCGACCATAGCCTGATATTGCTTGTTGTACACTTCCGTTTATTTTCCATGTATACACGAGGTCTTTGTCTGCGAATTTTTTGCCCGCAGGTGTCACAAAGTTAGGAACTGCGATAAATGTTACAGATGCTTCACTTGTAAACTGTCTTTTTCCTTTAAAATATGGATGAGCATATGTTTCGGCTTCGTACATAAGATCAACGTCAGCAGGACTGAGTGTGACTGTTCGGACGAGTGTTCCACCACCTTCTTTTAGGATGGTGATCGTAACTTTACTGGTTTTGCCACTTTGTGGTGCTTGAACTTGATTAGTCACTGCACCGGTTTGAGAAAGGATAACTGTGCCATCCTGTGTCCATGTAATTTTGGCTTTGTTTAAATTAGTAGAATATGCAGATATTCGAATTGATACCACCTCACCTGGTTTGGGGATTTTGGGAACTTGTTCTATTGAAACTTGCTCGTCGACTCCGATTGGTAATCCTGTATTGGGATTAATAAGGTCATTGATATTCTGAGAAGATGCGTGTTGTACAAAAAATAATGCACTGCATACGCAAATAGATAAAATTAAAAAACTATTTTTCATTACAGAAATTATATCATCTCTCCGACTGATGTATAACTAGATGTTCTCAACAAGTGAGTACATCGGTGAAATCATTGAAATTGCAAAAAATCCAACTCCAACTCCCACCAGAAGCATGAGAACTGGTTCGATAATTGTCGACATGTTTTTTGTTTTTTGATCTACTTCGTTTTCATAAAACTCCGCTACTTTAAGAAGCATCTCACTGAGTTCTCCTGTCTCCTCACCTACTGCAACCATTTCTCCTACGAAGGGTGGATAATATTTTTCATTGTCACTGAATACTTGTGAAATTTTGTCTCCCGTCTCTACCTTTTTTTCTGCTTTGAGAAGAATGTTTTTATAAATGTGATTTGATACTACACCTTCGGTAATTTGCATGGCTTGGAGGTATGGCACTCCTGCCTTAAGGAGTGAAGAAAGTGTTCGTGCGGTTCGTGCTGAGTTTATTTCTTTTGTAAGCCCACCAACGAGTGGTGCATTAACCACAATGACATCAAGCATTCTTTTCCCAAACTGTGTTTTGAGTCCAAAGACTATGCTTGCTATAACCAAAAAAAGTATTCCAAAAAAAGATATCGTATGGTTTTGAAGAAAATCACTCATAGCAATAATTACCTGTGTGGTTTTGGGAAGTTCGACCCCAAGTTCTTTGAATGTCTTTGAAAGAGTTGGAACGATATATGTAAGCATAAAGAATCCCACGATTCCCATTGCTCCAATAATTACTCCTGGATATACCATTGCTCCTTTTACTTTTTTGGCGAGTTGATAGTTTTTTTCGAGTTGGCCTGCAATATTTTTGAATGATTCTGCGAGATTTCCTGACTCCTCTCCTGCCTTGGTCATGCTTACAAAAAGAGAATTAAAGATTTTGGGATGTGCTTCGAGTGCTGTACTAAAAGATCCTCCTGCTTTGATGTCTTCGTTTATTTTATCTATTACTTTTCGTGTCTTGGTGTTACGAGTTTGCCTGCTGATAACTTCGAGGGCTCGTGAAAGTGCAAGACCTGCATCGAGCATTGATCCGATGTTTCGTGCGAAAGAAATTTTTTCAGTTGTTTTGAAAGCCGAAAAACTCAAACTAAAATTAGATCGTTTTTTTGCTTTTTCATGTATTGAAATAACAACAAGTCCTTCGTCTTTGATTATTTTTGAAATAGCTTGGGTATCATTCCCTTCTTTGTCGCCTGTGGTGATGTGGCCATCTTTATCAATTGCTTTATATTCAAAAATCATATGTTTATTCTGATACTACTCGAAGAACTTCTTCGATTGTAGTTACGCCCATTACTGCTTTGTAAATCCCGTCTTCAATCATCGAGAGCATTCCTTCTGATTTGGCTTGTTTGTAAATATCTTCAGTTGTCTTGCGTTCGATAATCATGTTTCTGATTGTGTCAGATACTCGAAGCACTTCATAGATCCCAACTCGACTACTGTATCCATCCGAATCATTAGAAGCTTTTGCCTTATAGAAAGGAATAGTTTTCCATGTCGCCTTCTTGTCTACAATTTTTTCATTTCTTAGAGTTTCAAGAACTGTATCAAGATCAACGATTTTTTTGAGTGAATCAATTGCACTGTCGGTGAGAAGGTACTTCTCTTTTTTGGCAGTGAGCTTACGAACAAGACGTTGCGCAATAATAACTCGAAGTGTTGAGATAAGGAGAAACGGTTCGGCTCCCATATCAATAAGCCTCGGGATAGTTCCTGGTGCAGAGTTAGTGTGAAGCGTTGAAAGCACAAGGTGACCTGTAAGTGCAGCGTTGATTGCAAGTGAAGCTGTTTCTTTATCTCGGATTTCTCCCACCATAATAATATCCGGGTCTTGTCGTACGAGACTTCGTAGTCCATCTGAGAAAT
>JAYSRX010000071.1:0-3397 GCA_043720795.1 Minisyncoccota bacterium
GACATCATTACGTTGAGCTGATAATATCAGGAGCAACATTCTTTATGATTCTCATCTGGCTTGTTCCTGGAGCATTGCTCGAGAACGAGGGAACAGGAATGTTTGTTTCTCTGGTGATATATACGATAATTGGAATTATTACGTATTTCCAAGGGTTGATTCAAGATAAAGAAACTACTAAATATTTTGGAGGAATAGTACTCGGGCTTGTCGTTGCTCGCCTTATCTTGGTGGATGTATGGGAGATGGCATTGGCCGAAAGAATAGTTACATTCATTTCAATCGGAGTGTTATTTATCAGTACAGCATTTATCGGTAAAAAAGTTAAAGGATAATCTATAAAATCTCAGTCCATATCTTTAGATACACTCGCAGTTATCAGTACTCGTAGATCCGTCACATATACCACTTGTTCTTGCTACACTGTGTTGAATAGGGTGTACTGGTTGATTTCGACAATATTTATTGCCGTATTTTTATGAAAAAATTTTTAATCTCCAGAATTCCTCGATGCTCTACATCGAGGTTGTTGATTAAAATTGATGGGGAATAATATTGTTCCTACAAACACGAACAATAATCACTATCGCTTGATCCATTACAAAGTACATTTTGTTGATTTGCTATGCAAGCTGCATAATCTACCGTAGCTTGATTACTTGCTGTTTGCCAAATTGCTAAGTTCGTAAGATATGTCAGATAAGTTTGGTATTCAGATACTTTCCATGAAAAAGCTCTAAAGGATGTAGCTTGACAATTACTATCAAACATAGATTGGCACATTTCGTCTGGAACGTTTGTTAAATCATTACTTGTAGCTAAGCCATTAGAGCATGAACAATAAGTATTACGATTATTAGTTGTATTATCGATACAAACGTAGATAGGTTGAGTAAAGGTATTACTAAGTGGAGGTGTTGCACATGTTGCATTAGTAAAAATCTGAATTGGCACCACTTTAATAATTGCAAAAGAAGTGGTTGGAGGTGGTGTTGTGAAAGGCTGACAAAAATTGTTTGAAGTGCTAGTTGTTACAAGTTCACATGAATTATGCGCACCTCCTTGCCGTGCAAAATTAAGATTGGCGGCGAATACGGCACTCTGACCGTCAGATGAAATAATGTACGAATAATCAGACCCGCTTGGACTATGGGGAATAGAGGGGAGGTATCCTCCTGTAACAAGTGGTTGAAGAGCTTCTTTATATTCTGGAACAGTACTTTCATTAATTGTTTGTGGACCAGTAGAATTTAATGATCGTGGGACAAAACCTCCGTTGTCCTCCTTGTATTGATAAATCGCCCGACTTACCTGAGCTGTTTCTGCAACCATGTGTACATCTTCAGCCTTTTTCTTTGCTTCAGTAACTCTGAAAAATATAACACTCATGAGTACGGAGATAATCCCTGTCACGAGTAAAAGTTCTATGAGCGTAAAAGCACGATGTTTTTTCATATTTCAGTTGTACTAGTGCGATCTTCAAATTCTATTCTGTCAGTCTGGATATTGAATCTCGCAAGGGCTACAAAAAATAATGTGATACTGAATAGTAAAATAATGATACCGTACAAGATTGTTTTTTTGAAATAATATCCACCTGGAAATTTTCTATAAAACCATCCCTCAAAGCCTTTGTCAGGGACCTGGACTTCAGGGGTAAGTGGATGGGTGAATGATACGTCCTCATCAAATATTATTTCAGACATGAAGTAAGTATAAACTCTTTGTTTGTAAGGGTCAAAAGATAGTGGGGGATATGTGGTATAATCTCCCAGAACTTCAACCAAAGAACCATCATGTCGCACTCAGATCATTCCCACGACAAGACGAAGCCTTTTTCGGTCTCGATCTTTATCATCACAATTCTCACGAGCCTTGTTGTATCACTCGCAACTGTTGCACTCGTTTCACCCACTGTTTTCAAGGCTCAATCCCAAGCGTCCTTATTGATTCACATCCTTACGTTCTTGGGATGCCATCTCTTCAATGGATTATTCGAACATCCCTTTCATCGGTATGTCTTGCACAGTCCGATGATACCTGGACTATCGACTTTTTGGAAAAGTCATACTCGTCACCACGCACTTACACACATTGTTTGGCAAAAAGAAAAAGGAGTACGGAATATGTATCCTATTGTTGAGGAAAAACAGCATGAAGATTCGTACTTCCCATGGTATTCATTTGGAGCTTTTGCTCTCGTGCTTACTGTGCCGTTCTCTCTCATTCAATGGACTTTTCCTACTGTGCCAATATTCCTCGATGGATTTTTGGCCTTGGCTTGGTCTATCTCTTTGTATGAAATTATTCACGCTTTCGAACACAAATCACTTGAAAAATGGCTTCCGTTTTTGGAGCATCAAAACAGGTTTGTGCGATGGGTCACATGGAAAGCATACACATTTCATTTGAGGCACCATGCCGATACTGGCTCTAATGAGAACATTTCAGGATTTTTCGGATTTCCTGTGGCTGACTGGTTGTTTGGTACTCTCGTGTATCCTTCAACTCGGTTTCCTCATGGAACACAAGTTGATAGTGTGCATTTCGAGTCTCCAAGACCAATCTTCCTTATTAGGTGGCTGGATAGGTGGGCGGAGCATCGATATATGCAACGCCGAGAGAGGATGAAAGGTGTTAATGTGTAAAATCAAGGGTGTCGCAGAGCGACACCCTTTTATATAAAATAATTTAAACTTTTGTAAAAAGTGACAGGTACCAAAAGTCGCCTCTCATAAAGGCGACTGTTGGCAAGCAAGGCTACAAAATATATTTACGATCCAACTTGTATATAAGTGGGTCTCACCGATACTGCCCCAAGGTAGCATCTTTTAGAGTCCCTAGTTTGAAAAATAAAGTGGAAAAATCATATCTGTAACCTACATATAGTGTAACTCTTATGACACTTTGTGTGTCAATACTGTAAAGTACTCAAACTGTGGATAAGTCGAATATGTGGCTCAAAAAAAGGGTAAAATTTCTTCATAAACTGTGGATAACTCATCTTGCTAGAATAAGTAATTAATCGTATTTGTAAATATCCTCACAAATGCTAGTATTCACATATTATATATCTATGTCTCAAGAACAAAATAAAAAACAAAAAGAAACTGGGTGGGGGAAAGTGGCTACGTGGTACGACTCGCATCTCAAGGATGATGATACATACCACGCTCAAGTTGTCGTGCCGAACCTTGTTCGTCTAGTTGATCTTAAAAAAGATGAAGCACTTTTAGAATTGGGATGTGGACAAGGATATGTATTAGAAAAATTTTCTCCTTTTTCAAAAAAACTTACGGGTGTTGATATCGGAAAAGAGTTAGTTGATATTGCTCGTTCTAAAAATAAAACTATTAGCTATGAAGTCGGTAGCGCTGAAGATTCTAAAATCCTTGAA
>JAYSRX010000072.1:0-3396 GCA_043720795.1 Minisyncoccota bacterium
GTATCACAGATTGCAAAATAACAGAGGATGAAAATCATAAAAACAGTGAATCTAAAATGATAATTGATTTTATGATTTTCATCCTCTGTTATTTTGCAATCTGTGATACATATATTGCCCAAGTGATATTTTAACTTATTCTCAGGTGCAAATTTGTCATCCAAAAATTCAGAGATTACCGGCTTTAAGCCAAGTTGGCTAGATAATAATTTAAATCTAAAAAATTCATTATTAGGAGTTGCTATATGTCTCGCCAGACAAGCCTTAGGACTATCTTCTAAAAAATATGGGAGTTTTTCACCCAAAAAATCCAGTACTTGATCCTTAAGGATCCTACTGTCCCAACGACTTTCAAGCTCACTTCTGACCAATTCAATAGGGGTATACATATCTTCTGAAAAAAGTTTTGATGTATCTATTTTTTTAATTTGATTGATTTCCATGTATAAATCTTATGATATTGAGCCCCACAATGACTTTACGGATGGTAACACGATCAGCTCAGTGAAAATTGACCAAGCAAAGCAACTAATGAGTGTGCTGAGCACAAATACAAAATAATCAATCTTTTTCATCGGAACATTAACTGATTTATTTTTGCAATGCAAATAGAAAGCTGTAGCAATAAATGAATCAATAAAAAGAGACAGTAGTAGGAATGGGAGCCATTTTCGCTGGATAATCTTTTCCATAAAATTGAAAAAATAAACTTGGATTTTAAGTATTATTTTTTTAACACCAGATTTTTGAACATACTTCTCTTTGATCAGTTTAGATTTTAGAAGAATATCATCCACGATTGTTATACCTAACCAATCAACATTGGACTTTTTTTGATACCACCTGAGAACAAGAAGATTGCAGATAAGCGCCATAAGTGTGAGAAGCATGACTCCGTAAATACCGTAGGCGTTTTGTATTATTGGCCAAATCCCCAGATCCCAAATATTATTATACGTCTCAAGGATAACTAACCCTCCTGCAACTTGAAAAAGACGCTTTAATGATTTGGTAAGCGAATAAACGATTCCAGATATTATTAAAATACCAACTATTGTCTGAAATAATTCAAGAAAATCCATACTAATTAATTGTCATTACAATTATCAGTACAATATTCATAAAAACATTCGGTCTCATCTTCATGAGGGCCACATGACAATTGACAGAGATTTTCTGTTCCAGTTTCATAAAGACATGTTTGAATATTGTAGGCTTTTTTATATATTACTTTGTAGTACTCTTTTTGATTGGTTGTCATACAGTTAGAATCTTCACTTTCGAAACATTTTTCTTCGAATGAACGCACAAAGCACTCTTCTGAGTTGATGTCACAAAAAACTTCATCTACTACAAAATAATCTTTAAAATTATAGATTCTAAAAAAGGTCTGTATTAAGACTAGTAAGATTATAAGAACAAGAATAGTCCAAAATACTTTATTTTTCATATAACTTAATGTTTTTTGTTATAGTGAAAATATCAAAGTAGCAAAATCTACGAGTTCCAAATATAGTATTTTTTGTATGGCCTATTTTCATAAAAAATGTATTGTTCCCGCTCTTGGGCAATTATTTTTTACACACAATATATAGTATATAGTATTATTTATTGTTGACCAATCTAGTGGCCTGATAAAATAAAACTTCTTATCCACATACCCCAAAACCCTTGGAAATGCTATAATCCGAAAATGAATGTACTCGATATTAGAAATCTCGCCTCTATACAAGATATCCCATTAATCTTTTCGTCCATCTCTGGTCGTGAAGTCTTGGATATCTTTTTAGTTTCATTAGCAATGTATGTCATATTGCTTTTCGTCAAACAAACCAAGTCGTATTTTGTACTTTCTGTCTCACTTACTCTTATTGCCCTTAACTTTTTTTCACAAGATCTCAACCTCACACTTACCAGGTCAATCCTTCAACCACTTTCAACCCTTACTTTTATCATTATTGCAATTGTATTCCAGAGAGAAATTCGGAAATTCTTCAGATGGATTACTACAGGTCAACAAGACTTGTTTTCTCGAACACACACGATCAGTCGAGGAGTAAGTGGAGAAATTGCCGAATCTCTACTCTATATGGCTGACAAACGAATCGGAGCAATCATCGTATTCCCTGGCAAGCAAGAGATTGATGACAATGTAGAAGGAGGTCAATTCCTCAATGGAACAATTACAAAAGAAATACTGCTCAGTATTTTTGATACTGGCTCTGCAGGACACGATGGAGCAGTTATTATCGAAAATGACTTTATCAAACTGTTCGGAGCACACTTACCTCTCGCACGTAATTACAACTTCAGAAAGGCAGGAACGCGTCACAGAGCTGCGGCAGGTATAACTGAGGACACTGACGCCATTGCGCTCGTCGTATCCGAAGAACGAGGCGTTATCAGCCTTGCAAAGGGTGGTGTGTTAGAAAAAATAAAAGACGAAGCAGCACTCCGAGAAATCCTTAGAAAACTTACAGGAGAAACAGACAAAGGTTCACGAGGATTCTGGCATTATTTCATTTTGAAAAATGCAGGAACAAAACTAACTGCTATTTCAATTACACTATGCCTTTGGACAATTTTGATTATGCAAACAGGAGTTACTAAAAAAGAATTCTCTATTCCCCTTTCTTTCCAACTCCTATCTGATCAATATGAAATAGATTCAAATGCTGGCAAAACTCAAATTAATGTCGTTCTTCAAGGGCGAACTCGAGACATTACAACCTTTGACGGAACCAAACTCGAAGCCAAGATTGATGCTCGCAAGTTTGGCAAAGGTTCATACCCTATTATCATCTCAGAAGACATGATTACTGTTCCTTCTTACTTGTCTGTTGTAGAAATTGACCCTGATCAAGTACAGGTTATCATTAAAGAAAAGACTCCTCAAGAGATTAAGCAGGAAGATGAGATAATCTAGCTATTAGCAGTTAGCTTTTAGCACTTGGCAAAAGACAAAAGGCACGACCGAAGGTCGTGCCTTTTGTTAACAGCTAAATGCTAATAGCCAATAGCTTTAACCCTTCTTCGGTGCTTTCTTTCGGTCACTTTCTGTAAGTCCTTTCTTTCGAAGTCGGATATCCTTTGGAGTAATTTCAAGATATTCATCGTCTCGCATCATACCAAGCGCTCGTTCAAGAGTAAGGTCAAACGGAGGCGTAAGGTATGTTGTACCATCTGTTCCAGATGCTCGCATGTTAGTAAGCTGTTTTCCTTTTGTAGGGTTCACGACCATATCATCTCCTTTAGATGTATATCCGATAACCATACCTTCGTATACCTCTGTTGTAGGTGCAATATAGAGCACTCCGCGTTCTTGAAGAGTTCCAAGTGAGAATGCGAGAGCTTTACCTGTAGCCATTGATACCATTGATCCGTATTCAGTTTTTT
>JAYSRX010000073.1:0-3299 GCA_043720795.1 Minisyncoccota bacterium
CATACCTTACAAGACCGAGTGGAACTTTAAGCTTTTTTACAAGTCAGATAACGATCCTCAGATTGAAAAAGACATCATCAAGGCTGAAAAAGCTGCAACTTCATTCGAAAAGAAATGGAAAACTAATCTTACATTTACAACCAAACTCACCGAACTCAAAAAGGCTTTGGCAGATTACGACGCTCTAATTGGACTGGTTGAATTTGCAAAACCGTATCTTTACTTTTATGTACGAAGTGATATTGATTCAAATAATAAAAAGGTAACGGCAGAAATTTCACGAATCCAATCTCGCATTACGCTTGCACAGAATAGGACAATCTTCTTTGCTCTTAGGTTAGGAAAAATTTCAAAAGAACTCCAAAAAGAAATTTTGAAAGACTCTTCTTTTAAAAAATACCACTATTTCTTGGAACAGATTTGGAAGACTGCAAAATATGATCTGACCGAAGCCGAAGAAAAAATTCTTAATCTTATGTACGAACCTGCAAGTGGAATGTGGAGCAGGGGATTCGATAAGGTACTTTCAAATCAGAAGGTATTTTATAAAGACAAGCAATTGCCAATTGCTGAAGCTCTTGCTTTGATATTCGAACTATCAACTGAAGATCGAAAAGAAATGCAACGCAGTGTGAATGGAGTATTCAAAAGTGTCTCTGATTTTGCAGAGTCAGAAATAAACGCTATTTATACTAAAAAGAAGATAGAAGACGAACTTAGAGGATACAAAAATCCATATGACGAAACTTTGCTTCGATATCAAAACGATGAAAAGACTGTTATGAATCTTGTAGATACTGTCACTAAAAATTTTAGGATTGCCCACAAATTCTATGCTCTCAAGGCTAAGATTCTGGGGCTTAAAAAAATGGATTATGCCGCACGTGGAATAAGTATGGGTGAAATTAAAAAGAAATATGATTTTAATACTGGATGTGAAATTCTATTGAAGAGTTTTGAAAAGGTGGATCCAAAATACAGGGCGATGCTTGAGTCATTTCTTAAGAATGGTCAAGTAGACGCTTTCCCAAAAGTAGGTAAAACAGGCGGGGCATATTGTTTGGGGAATCTTGGTATTCCAACTTTCGTTCTGCATAACTATACGAACTCATATAAATCAGTGAACACATTTGCTCATGAAATGGGGCATGCGTTCCACAGTGAACTGTCCAAAGTGCAACCTCCTCTGTATCAGGACTACACAATGTCTGTTGCTGAAACGGCCAGTACCCTTTTTGAGAACTTTGCTTTTGACGAGGTATTGGAAACTCTTTCTGATGATGAAAAAATAATTGCTCTCCACGATAAAATCAATTCAAGTATCTCTACAATTTTTAGACAGATTGCATGCTTTAATTTTGAAAAAGATTTGCACACACTCGTTCGATCAAAAGGGTTTGCTGCAAAAGAAGAAATTGCAGAACTTATGAACAAACATATGAAATCGTATCTCGGTCCAGTGTTTGAACTCAATCCAGATGATGGATACTTCTTTGTGAATTGGGGACATATTCGAAGATTCTTTTATGTATATTCGTATGCATATGGAGAATTGATTAGTACTGCACTGTATACTGAATATAAAAAAGATAAAAAATTCATGACCAAGATCGAACAATTTCTTTCTGCTGGAGGATCAAAATCTCCGTATCAAATATTTAAGGATATTGGAATTGATACGACCAAACCAGATTTCTTTTTGAATGGATTGAAGAAAATTGAAGAGGAGATTAAGGTGTTGGAGAAGTTGGTGGGGAAGAAGGGTAAGAAATAATATGAGTAATGTAAATAGGGGCGCGGCAAAGCCGCGCCCCTATTTTGCTAACGGCTAAATGCTAATAGCTAACTGCTTTCTCCTCACACTCAACGCATAATCTCTTCGTACCTTTTATTACACAATCCTCACATGCTACGCACTTTTTGTTGCAGGTCGAATCTGCGCAGTTCTTGAATCGTTCAGTAGTCTTGAAGCAATAATCGCACGTACTGATCGGTGTGTGATTTTCTCCGTTAAAATGCATCACATTTCTTCTATCAAAAACAAAGAGAGAACCGTTATATTGATGTCCTGGATATCTCTCCATATAACTTACCATTCCTCCGTCAAGCTGATACACATCTTCAAAACCTTTTTTTACAAGATATCCTGAAGCTTTTTCACACCTGACTCCTCCTGTACATACAGTGAGCACTGTTTTGTTTTTGTGTGCTTCCAACTCTGGAAGTTTTTCAGGAAGTTCTTCAAATCTTCTCATGCCTGGATCAATCGAATTTTTAAAATGTCCAAAACGATATTCATAACTGTTTCGCATATCTACAATTGTAAAATCCTTTCCTTCCTCGAACCATTTGTGTAATTCATCTGGGGTCAATCTTTTACCTGTAACTTCGGTGGGGTTTATATCCTCTTCATGCAACTTAGCTCCTACGATCTCACTTCGTATTTTGATACTCAGTTTTGGAAATGCGTCTTCAATACCTTCGCTTCTTTTGAACTGCACGTCTTTCAATAATTCATCTTGTGCACATGCTTCAACATATTTTTGCGTATCTTCTTTGAATCCTGAAACAGTTCCATTGAGACCTTCAGTACCGATAATAATTCGTCCTTTGAGATTTAAATTTTCACACAAAGACTTCTGCACAAGGCGCACTGCTTCGGGGTTTTTGATATGTATATAGATGTAATACAACAATATTTCGTAAGGACTTTCTGTCTTTTTCATATGAGGAGAGTATATATTGAATGTGCACAGTGGGCAATATACCTAGCTCCGACCTAGGTTTTTACCTAGTATCTAGGTCGGAGCTAGGTATATCTTCACATTGTCTTCATGAATGTCTGCTAAGATATAGAGATATACATAATACATACATATGGAAAAAATAGACAAACAATCAATACTTATAGCAATCGGAGCAGGGATACTTGGGATTCTTATTGGAATAAGCGGATCATCTTTTCGTGGCGATTATCCGAAAGGGGAGAGAAATATGCATGACATGATGGCTGAAAAAAATATGCAAGGGGATATGAAATCAGAAATGCATGAAATGATGATGGGAATTGATGGAAAAAGTGGGGATGAATTTGACAAGGCATTTTTGGACGAAATGATTATCCATCATGAAGGAGCTGTGAAGATGGCAGAATCTGCTCTTAAAAATGCGGAGCATCAAGAAATAAAAGATCTCTCAACTGCGATTATTTCTGCACAAAATACAGAAATAGCACAAATGAAAAAATGGAAAAGTGAGTGGTACTCTAATTAGAGAATAAAGAGTGGCGCGCCCTTCGG
>JAYSRX010000074.1:0-9372 GCA_043720795.1 Minisyncoccota bacterium
AAGCCAAGCTTAAAAAAGATGTTACACAACAGATTGTTGCTATGAAAGAAGTTCGAGATAAGTTTGATGAACGATTTATCCAAGATGCATCACGACTCAATACTCGTATCGAACAATCCAAAAAAATATTGCAAAATCACGTCTCACCATCCTCACTGTACGCTCTACTTGAAGAATATACGCTTCAAACAGTTTCATTTACTCAATTTACATTCGAAGATAATCAAGATGGAACACTCGGTATTACAGGAACTGGAGTTGCAGCTCGATACGAATCAATCGTACTTCAATCAGATGCCTTTGGTAAGAGTGGATTCTTACGTAATGTTATTTTTACAAATCTCAGTCCTGACCAAGACAATACGAACGTAACTTTTTCATTTGAAGCAACCCTTGATCCTCGTCTTATCCTTTACCGCAACTCATTAGGAGGAAATCCAATACCTAACCCTGCAAAACCATAATATGAAAAGCCTTAGACCAATTATTCTCATACTTGTTTCGATCGGGATCTTTCTCTTTTTGATTGATCCTCAATATAAGGAGATTCAAAAAATAAATGATGAAATTGAAGAGAACAATAAAACTCTCGAAATCGCAAACAAGCTCAAGGCAAAAAAAGAGGACTTGAACACTCGATTCAATCAGATTTCTCAAGCAGAAAAGGAAGAACTTGTAAAACTTTTGCCTGATACAGTTGATAATGTTCGCCTTATCATTGATATCAACAATATTGCAAGTCAATTTGGAATAGTAATCCGTAACATCAATATTGTTACGCATGAATCCGAACCCAGTGGCACCAAGACCGTTGTATCTCAATCTTCTAATTTTGAAGGAGTTCTCAAAGATGAAGCCATCAAATATGTAGACACCTCCAAGATTGGAGTAATTTCATTCTCTTTTAGTGTATCTGCAAAATATGAAGTCTTTCTTCAATTCCTCAAACAACTTGAAGAATCACTTCGAATCGTAGATATCCGTAACATCGAGATTTCACCCGGTTCAGGAGGAGTGTTCTATGATTATAGTGTGACTTTGGATACCTATTGGCTTAAATAATATATAACGTATATGACACCCAAACTCAAAAAAATAATCATTGCCATAATCATTCTTGCTATCTTGTTTGTTGTATATGCTGTATTTATAAAAGCAGATCCTGTGAATAAAGAATTAATCAAAGGTAAATCTACAAGCAAAACACTCGGTCAAGAAGATGCACAAGCACTAGGAAATCAAATTGCACAGGCATTGCTCCGAATCGAACAGATTTCATTGGATAAATCTATTTTTACAGATGCAATCTATCGCTCTCTACAAGATAGAAGTAAGCCTATAAGTGAAGAACCAATTGGTCGTCCCAATCCTTTTGCACCACTTGGTGATATGTCTGGTATAAAATCAGTAGTACGTAATATTACGACAGCAAGTTCTTCACCTGCAACGGCACCTAAGACAACTCCAAAAGCAACTTCTACACCTCCTGTAACACCAACACCTTCTCAAGTCCCTGGAGCTAATTAAAATCACATGAGCTTCATAAATTTTCTTGCCACAAAAAATATAATTCCTGGGGATCAAATTCCTTTTCTCAAGGAGCAAGTCAAAACTTCTGATAAACCTCTCGATACGATTTTGCTTGAAGGCGGGATGTCCAAGGATCAGCTTCTTGAAATAAAAGGAGAATATTTTGGTCTGCCATATAAAAGTCTTGAATCTTATAATGTTCCATATGATATTTTAAAATACATTCCCGAAGAATCTGCAATTTATTACAAAATAGTTCCACTCGGTATTGCTAATAATGTTCTTGAAGTAGGAATAGTGAATCCTGAAAGTATTGAAGCGCGTGACGCACTAAACTTCATTACAACAAAGGAAGATTTGCCTTTTAAATTATTTCTAATTTCTGAAGAGGATTTTAAAAACGTGCTTGAGGTATATAAAGGAATTTCGGGACAGGTAAATCAGGCACTTACCGAACTTGAATCAGAATTGTCTGAAGAGGAAAAAGAAATCAAGAAGCAACTTGAAGGAGGAAAAGACGAGACACATCTCGTTGAAGATGCTCCTGTTACCAAAATTGTGGCTACAATCCTTCGATATGCCGTTGAATACGGTGCTTCTGATGTACATGTCGAACCACTCAGTGACAAAATTAGAGTCAGGTTTCGTATTGATGGAATTTTGAATACAAGTATCGTATTACCGTTGAATGTAGAAGGTGCGGTAGCGGCCCGAATCAAGATTCTTGCGCAGATGAAACTTGATGAAAAAAGAAAGCCACAAGACGGACGATTCCAAGCACGTATTGATGGACGCAAGATCGACTTTCGTGTATCTACTTTTCCTACGTATTTTGGTGAAAAAGTGGTAATGAGAATTCTTGACCAGCATAAGGGTGTGAAAAAGATGAGTGAACTTGGATTGTCTGAGCGATATCTTGGTATGCTCAAGAATGCAATCAAGAGACCCTATGGAATGATTCTTATCTCTGGTCCAACAGGTTCAGGAAAATCAACCACTCTGTATTCTGTACTTCAGGAGCTGGACGCTGGATCCAAAAATATCCTTTCTCTTGAGGATCCTGTCGAATATACAGTTGATGGAGTGAACCAATCGCAAGTTCGGGCAGATATTGGATATACATTTGCAAACGGTTTACGTACAACACTTCGTCAAGACCCTGACATTATCATGGTGGGGGAGATCCGAGATGGAGAAACTGCAAAACTTGCTATTCAAGCTGCACTTACTGGACACTTGGTTCTTTCTACAATTCACACCAATACTGCGTGCGGAATCGTTCCTCGACTTATCGATATGGGAGTTGATCCATATCTCATACCTCCAACTTTGATTCTTGGAATTGCACAGCGTTTGGTTCGAAAAATATGCCCAAGTAGTGGGGAGATAATGCTGATTGAAGGAAGTGCAAAAGCGATGGTAGAAAAACAATTCGAAGATCTTCCTGAGCAATTTAGAAATGAAATTCCTCATGCTGCAGAATTTATCAAAATAAAGCCAAGTGCAGAATGTCCGAATGGGACAAAAGGACGAGAAGCTGTATTTGAAATGTTCCCCATGTCAAAGGAAATTGAAACTGTCATCCTTAAGAATCCTGTTGAATCCGAGATTTACAAGGTTGCACGAAGTCAGGGTCTGATCACTATGAAAGAGGATTCGATTCGAAAGGCGATGCAAAAAATTATTCCGTTCGAAGAAATTAACGAACTGTAAATTTTTCGACAAGAGAACCTTGTATGAGTGTATAACGAATTAGAAATTGGGAATGCGGGGTGATATAATCATATTATGACTGATAAAAAAAATCCAAAAAAAATAGTGATAATTGATGATGATACTTTTTTATTAGATATGTATGTGACCAAATTCAAAAAAGCCGAATTTGAAGTTGTTGCTTTTTCATCTGCACAAGAAGCATTGGAAAAGTTGAAGGATGATAGCAAATTTGATGCAGTTATCTTTGATATTATCATGCCTAATATGGATGGTTGGACCTTTGCCCGAGAATATCGCAAGCTCAATCTTCATCCTGAAGCCAAATTTATCGTACTCAGTAATCAGAGTCAACAGGCTGACATGGATATTGGAAAAGAATTGAACGTGGATCTATTTATTATCAAGGCATTAAAAACTCCGACAGAAGTAGTGCAAGACGTTAATGCAATTTTGTAATCATATGGAATATAAAACATTTTTAGAAAAACTTTTGGATGCAGTGATTAATCAGAATGCATCCGATCTTCACTTTTCAGAAGGAAGATATCCAACTATTCGAGTAAATGGAGAATTAATACCTCTGCTCAACGCTAAGATTTTGGAAAAAGACGATACAATTGGTATTTTGAAAAATTTAGTATCAAAGGAACGAATTGCTGATTTTGAAACAGGACTCGAGCTTAACTTTGCGTATGAATATACGGGAGGTCATCGATTCAGAGGAAGTGCATTTGTACAACAAGGTAAAGTGGGAGTAGTGCTTCGGTTGATTGCAAATAATATCCCTACGCTTGCTGAACTCAATCTTCCTGAATCTCTTTATGATTTTGCCCGCAAAAAACAAGGATTTTTCCTCACTGTAGGACCTGTAGGTCAAGGTAAATCTACGACGCTAGCTTCAATGATTGAACAGATTAACCAAGAGCGTGCAGAACACATTATTACGATCGAACAACCAATCGAATATGTGTATACTCAGAAAAAATCAATTATTGATCAACGGGAAGTTCCACTCGATACAAAGGATTTTTACAGTGGATTGATTGGAACACTCAGACAAGATGTTGATGTTATCTTGGTAGGTGAGATGAGAGACAAAGAAACGATTCAAGCCGCAGTTACGGCGGCTGAGACAGGGCACTTGGTATTTTCAACTCTTCACACTAATAATGCTGCTCAGACAATTGATCGAATCATCGATTCATTTCCAGCTGAACAGCAAGATCAGATCAGGACACAGCTCTCGACATCGCTTCTTGGGATTTTTTCACAACGACTCATCCCTCGAATATCAGGCGGAATGATTCCTGCATACGAATTGCTTCTCAATAACAATGCAGTCTCGAACCTTATTCGAGAAAAGCGGACACATGAAATAGATGCAGTGATCGAAACAGGAAGAGATATGGGGATGGTTGATATGAACAGAACACTCGCAGATCTCGTAAGGCGCGGAGAAATTACTTCGCAAGACGCATTTGCGTATTCATTGAAGCCGAACATTCTAGAAAAATTAATGTAATATCATATGTCACTTTACATATACAAAGCAATTGATAAGGATGGACAGGAAAAATCAGGAACAGTTGAAGCTGTAAACCAAGATGTTGCAATTGGATCACTTCAACGTCGAGGATTTATAATATCTGCAATTAGTGAGGCAGGCAAAAGAGGTGGAATATTGAACATGAACCTGACTTTTCTGGAGCGAGTAAGTAACAAGGATATTGTGATTCTTTCACGACAACTTTCTACACTCTTTTCTGCACAGGTTTCGACTCTCCGAATCTTCCGATTGCTTGCAGCTGAAACAGAAAATCCAAAACTTGCACGAAATTTGGATGACATTGCAGAAAATTTGCAAGGTGGAAATCTTATTTCTGCAGCGATGGAAAAACATAAGGATGTCTTTTCCTCTTTTTATGTATCGATGGTGAAGGCTGGAGAAGAAACAGGAAAACTTAACGAGACCTTCGTTTTTTTGGCAGATTATCTCGATCGAACATACGCAGTGACTCAAAAGGCAAAAAACGCCCTTATCTATCCTGCGTTTATTGTCTTTACTTTCATAGCTGTTATGGTCCTTATGCTTACGATGGTTATTCCGAGAATTTCACAGATTTTGTTGGAATCTGGTCAAGAAATTCCTACCTATACCAAAGTAGTAATCGCAATGTCTGACATCCTTGTTAATTACGGACTATTCTTGTTAGTAGGTCTTGTAGTTGGAATATTTTTATTTATTCGTTTCATAAAAACTGAGGCAGGAAAAATTGCCTTTGACGGAATCAAACTCGATATCCCATATCTTGGGAATCTCTACAGTAAATTATATCTTTCTCGTATTGCAGACAACCTTAATACAATGCTCGCATCAGGTATCCCGATGCTCAAGGCCCTCGAACTTACGCGTGATGTGGTAGACAACAAAGTTTTTCTCCAGGCAATTGAAGCTAGTCTTGAAGATGTAAAGGGAGGATCACCCGTCTCTGTTGCATTTGAAAAGCATGAACAATTTCCAAATATCTTGATCCAGATGATGAGAGTGGGAGAGGAGACGGGTAACTTGGGTGAGATTCTTGCTACATTGGCAAAGTTCTACCAACGTGAAGTTACAAACGCAGTTGATACTCTCGTTGACCTTATCGAACCTGTGATGATTATTATGCTCGCTGTTGGAGTAGGTACGTTGCTTGCTTCTGTACTCGTGCCGATTTACAATATTAGTTCAACTTTCTAAATAAAATTAAATACATATGAAAAATTTTTTAACATTTAAATCTAAGCAAAAAAAGGGGGGGATTTACTCTTATTGAATTACTTGTAGTAATTGCAATCATTTCTCTTTTATAAACTTGCCCAGGGCATCCAGAGCAATTTGTTGCTCTGGGCAAGAGAGCCAAGAAGGACTGGATTCCCGCCTTCGCAGGAATGACGACATTGGGCATTTTGTATTTTAAAAGTTCTGCAGAATGATTCGTTCCAGATATGTTTTCATGCTGTGTGACAACACGCTCTGAACGTGTACCCTAAGTGACACCTCTTCCTTCTTTTGATACTATAATCCCATGTCTGAAATAAAAAGCGCAACCGGAAATATCTATTATCCTGTAATAGGACTTGAGATTCATGCCGAACTCAATACTGCTTCGAAGATGTTCTCTTGTTCGAGAAACGATCCGGATGAGCCGTTACCAAATATAAATATTAATCCAATCGACCTTGGTCATCCAGGAACTCTTCCATCTATCAATAAACAGGCAATCGAGCACATGATCAAAATTGGACTGTCTGTGAATGGGGTAATTGCAAATTTTACAGAGTTTGACCGGAAGAATTATTTCTACCCAGATATTCCAAAAGGATATCAGATCAGTCAGTACAAATACCCAATTGTTTCAGGCGGTGTACTTGCAGGAATTGAAGTGACACGTATACATCTCGAAGAAGATACAGGACTTTCCAAGCATGATCGAGGGGATTTTTCACTTGTGGATTTTAATCGAGCAGGAGTTCCTCTTATGGAACTTGTGACAGAGCCTGTTATTCATTCTTCCTCGCAAGCAGTTGCGTTTGCAAAAGAACTCCAGCTTCTTCTTCGATATCTCAAGGTAGGAGAGGCTAATATGGAAAAAGGTGAAATGCGTGTCGAAGCAAACATTTCTGTTTCAAAAGAAAAGGGAGTCTTTGGTACGAAGGTGGAAGTAAAAAATCTCAACTCATTCAAATCGGTAGAGAAAGCAATTGAATTTGAACTTGATCGAATGATCTCATTGTACGAAGCAGGAGAAGAACATACGATAGTACAAGAAACACGAGGGTGGGATGAAACCAAACAAAAAACTTTTTCACAACGAAAAAAAGAATCTTCGGATGACTATCGGTATTTCCCTGAACCGGATCTTCCAAAACTCTATCTTCACGAGCTTTTTGATTTGAAAAAAATAGGAGAGACAATACCTGAAATCCCATCGCAAATGCGCGTAAGATTTGCTGAGCAATATAATTTTAGTCAAAAGGAAATAGAAATGTACATTCAAAATAGTCATCTTGCTTTATTTTTAGAGGAAATAGCGACTTCGATTACGGACATGTCTGTTTTGCAAAAAGCATCAAACTTTATTTTATCTGATATGGTCTATGTTTTGGAAAATGAGGAGAGTGCAATCTTACCCAAGACTGATACATTCGTGGCATTGATCAAATTATTCACACAAGGGACACTTACATCACGGTCTACTAAGGATATTCTACTTCTCGCAATGACTAGTTCTACAGATATTGATCCAGAAAAATATGCAACAGAACACAGAATGATCCAACAAAATAATGCAGACGATTTGAAGCCCGTGATCCAAAAAATAATTGCAGACAACCCAAAAGTTGCAGAGGAGTATCGTTCAGGAAAAGGATCCGTACTTCAATTTTTCCTTGGACAAGTGATGAAGGAGACAAAAGGAAGCGCCAACCCCAAAATGAGTCTCGACTTATTGAAAGAATTACTTTCATAAGATGAAAAAACCAAGAACATACGTCAGAAAAGACCAAAACATATTACTTTATATCCGGATTGCCTCGTAGTGGCTCTACTCTGCTTGCAAACATTCTTGCTCAAAATTCGTGATCTCCATAAAATCCGTACCAAGGTAAGTCCTCTTGAATCTGATTGGGTTAGAATAATTGGACCTCAATTTGCCCACTTGGAAAAACTGAATTTTTGGAAACAAAAAATCGGAAAGAATGTAGCTCCACTCTCTCAATAATATTTTCTTCAAAAAGTATTAATTGACCTTAATAGAGAATTCATTTCAATAGGTATAAATAATGAAGCATAGAGTATCTAATAAATACCTCCAAAAAATTTAGCAATCTGGTATACTCTTTACTATATGGAAACACAAAAAATAAGAGTAGCTATTAATGGTTTTGGTCGGATTGGTCGTGCATTTTTAAAACTTTCATTTACCAGAAAAGACATCGAAGTTGTTGCTATTAATGATCTCGGAGATCCTGAGAACATGGCGTATCTTTTGAAGTTCGACAGTGTTTATGGTCGTAATGAATTTGATGTACATCTTCATGCAGAGAATGATGAACCATTTTTTATTCTCGGAGGTTTACAAAAAGTAATGATCTTTTCTGAAAAAGAACCCAAAAATCTCCCATGGAAAGAATTGGATGTTGATGTTGTTGTTGAATCAACAGGTTTTTTTACAGATTTTAAAGAAGCCAGTGCGCATATCAAAGCTGGCGCAAAACGAGTAGTAATTTCTGCACCAGCAAAAGGAGAAGAGAATGATGAACAAGGGACAATCTTGCTTGGTGTAAATGAAGAAAAATTTCAGACATGTATGATAACTTCTAATGCTTCCTGTACAACTAACTCCGCAACTCCTGTAATTAAAATTCTTGAAGAAACAATTGGAATCGAAAAAGCCCTTCTTAATACTGTGCATGCTTATACAGCAACACAATCAATTGTAGATGGTCCTGGTAAAAAAGATTTTCGAAATGGACGGGCAGCAGCAATCAATATTATCCCGGCTTCAACTGGAGCTGCCAAAGCTACAACTCTCGCAGTAACTTCTCTTACGGATAAATTCGATGGTATTGCGCTTCGAGTTCCTGTTCCTGCTGGATCAATCGCAGATATAACATTCATTGCAAAACGTGATACAAGTATAGAAGAAGTGAATGATATTTTGAGAAAAGCCTCAATGCAGGATCGGTGGAAAAATATCTTTACTGTCGTAGAAGAAGACATTGTCTCTCAGGACATTGTTGGTAATCCTCATGCATCAATTGCTGATCTTGCACTCACTCGAGTCGTGGGAGGGAATCTTGTAAAAGTTCTTGCGTGGTATGACAATGAGATAGGGTACACCAATTCACTTGTAGAACATGTTGTGAGAGCAGGAAAATTTTTACCAGAAGGAAAGAAAAGTAAAAAAGCAAAAATAAAAAGCGAATAAATAATATGGACGACATACGAACAATACACATAGGTGGAGATCATGCAGGTTTTGAACTCAAAGAAACTATTATTAGATTTCTTGAACAACAACATTATGAAGTTATAGATCATGGTGCATACGAACTTGATGAGACAGATGATTATCCTGATTT
>JAYSRX010000075.1:0-9278 GCA_043720795.1 Minisyncoccota bacterium
GAAAATGTTGTTCTCATGTTCTTTTATTATCATTAATGTTAACAAAAGAAAACAAGTGTATATCGTACCTGTGTCTACTAAATGGGGTACGGATCATTGTGGAGATGGGGGGAATCGAACCCCCGTGCATATGAGTCTTGTATACGTTTCTACAAAGTGTAGTCTAATCTTTGATTTAGGTGTGCATGCTCTAGATGAGACAAAACACATACACACCGATCTCTTAATTTAAACTATGTGGCGAGCACACACAGTCGGTCCTGAAATTATTCCACCCAGACAACCATATCAGAAATCAGATTGTTGGACGTCGCTTAGGCTATTGCGTAAGCGAATGCAAAGTCGCTAGCCTTAAAATAAGGACTAACGATTGATTTTGATTTTGCATTTGGAAGGTTTTGGCGGATTAAAGAGTCACCAAAGCTCTACTGTGCACATATACAAGTAATCCATATGTCGATGCCAAGCATCCCCTCGGAGGCCTTGTTGTATTATTACGAAATCCCACATCGGTGCTCCTCCTTTGGAGTTGCTTCGTGCGAGATGACAACCAGAGCTTTGAGGGAAGTATCATCGTTGTTAAAGAACTTCTGCATTATACCACTTTTGAAGAAGTTTGACAAATAGTAAAAATAATTTACTATATTTAATAGATTGAACAGTTTCGCGACTCTGATTCTGCCTTTGCGTTCTCTGTAGGTAGATTCGTGCGACAGTCGAGACAGTTCTCTAAGAACAGGTTATGTTTCAAAAGACTCAGGGCTTATGCTTGGATTACCTTGATTCTTCTAGAACTAACCGAACGAACTCCTTCTGGTGTCAATTGTCGACCATGCCCAGGAGGGGTTTTCTTTTTATTTTTTCTTTAGGTCTGTTTTGTATAGTTGCGAGATGGAGAAGGATTTTGATAGATGGAATAGGAGTAAGAAAAAGATAGATAGGAAAGATACCATCTTAAAATTTAACGAGGGAGAAATTTGGTGGTGTAGTGCTGGTTTAAACATTGGACATGAGATTGATGGTAAACACGAAAATTTTGAAAGACCATTCTGTATTCTTAAGAAGTGCAACAGAACGATGTTTATTAGGATTCTGTGTACTACAAATATTAAACTTGGATTTTTCTCATATGTTGTCAATATTCCGAATTGGAATTTTATACTGAATTTCTCTCAAGTAAAATCTATAAGTGAAAAAAGATTGCTCAGAAAAATGGTAAATGTTTCTAGTACTATAGAACTAGAAATCAAAGACAAATTTATAGTATATATAAATCGAAAGCCCACTCGTTGAGTGGGCGATCTCCGGTGCCAAGTGGCAAAAGTACTATAAGTATATTAAGAGTAGAGAAATAGTCAACGTGAATTTATAAATACTTTACCGCTCTCCCTTAATTACTCTTAGTATTTCGATGTTATCTTCTCGCTTTTTGATATCTTGTCTCTTGTCGTGTTTCTTTTTTCCTTTGGCGAGTGCAAAATCCAATTTGAGTTTGGTTCCTTTATTAAAAATTGAAAGAGGGATAAGGGCGAGTCCTTCTTTTTCTACTTTGTGTCTGAGTTGGAGAATTTCTTTTTTTGAAATGAGAATTTTTATCAATCGCTGAGGTTCAAAATCTTTAGGAATATTATTAGCTTGGTAAGGAGAAATTTCTGCATTTTTTAAAAACACTTCATCGTCTGCAATAATAATGTATGACCCGTCGAATTTGATTCGTCCTGCTCGGATAGATTTTACTTCTGATCCTTGTAGCTCAAGGCCACCTTCGAATTTTTCGAGGATGTCGTAATTCAATGTCGCTTTTTTGTGGGTAACAATACTCATCTGTATAGAGTAGCATACCGAATCCTTAATTTCTATATAAAGAAAAGCTCATGCCTCTATAATTTTCCATCTTTGATTATCAGTGCTTATTCATCAATTTTATGTATAATTGCCAATATGACCCAAGATTCAAACCCACAAAAGAATATTGAAAACAAAAACGATAAGAAAACCGATGGTAAAAAGGCCTTTAAGGTAGTTGGTGTACAAAAGAAGGATAAAAAGAGTCCAAGGTTTGGGCAGAATTTTTTCTTGGTCCTTCTCCTTCTTTTTTCGATCACTTTTATCTTTGCAGAAATTATAGGCAATAAGACAAAGACTGAAGAGTTTGTCCTGAGTGATGTGGCAGGATTGATCAAAGAAAATAAAGTAGAACGAATTAAGGTCGATGGAGACAAAGTATTCGTCACTCTCAAAGATAAGAATGAACAAGGTGAAGTAATAATTAAAGAAGCTGAAAAAGAACAAGGAACTCCTATTACTGACACACTCATTAATCTCGGTATCACGAGCGAACAACTCACTGCCGTACCTCTTGAAGTAAAAACATCGCAAGGTCTTTTTTGGCTTTCATTTATATTACCCATCCTGATCCCTCTCTTACTTCTAATTGGACTGTGGTATTTTCTCAGTAAAAAAATGAGTGGAGGTGCGGGTGGAATGGAACCATTTTCTTTCGGGCAATCCAAAGCACGATTCTCAAATCCAAAAGACGGAACACAAAAAGTGACATTTAAAGATGTTGCTGGAGTAAAAGAAGCAAAACAGGAATTACAAGAGATTGTGGACTTTCTCAAATTCCCCAAAAAATTCCAAGAAATTGGGGCACGAATTCCAAAAGGAGTTCTTTTGATGGGAGCACCAGGAACAGGAAAGACATTGCTTGCTCGAGCGACTGCTGGTGAAGCAGGAGTTTCTTTCTTTTCAATCTCTGGATCTGAATTCGTAGAAATGTTTGTGGAGTTGGAGCAAGTCGTGTACGAGATCTTTTTAAGATGGCAAAAGCCGCATCTCCGTCAATTATTTTTATAGATGAAATTGATGCTGTTGGGCGAGCACGAGGAGCAGGAATGGGAGGAGGAAACGACGAGCGTGAACAAACACTCAATCAGATTCTTGTAGAAATGGATGGATTTGAACCAACCGAAGCAGTAATCGTAATGGCTGCGACTAACAGGCCAGATGTGCTCGATACTGCAATCCTTCGACCAGGACGATTTGATAGGCGAGTAATGATTGATGCTCCTGATCGAGCAGATCGAGAAGCAATTCTCAAAATTCATGCAAAAGGAAAACCTCTTGCTGAAGATGTAAAACTTGAAGTAATAGCACAAAGAACACCTGGATTCTCTGGTGCTGACTTGTACTCACTTATGAATGAAGCTGCAATTATGGCGGCACGTGAAGATCGTAAATTCGTCGCACAATACGACCTCATTCAATCTATTGAAAAAGTAATTCTTGGACCTGCAAGGCAGTCACATCTTCTTTCAAAACAAGAAAAAGAAATCACTGCGTATCACGAAGCAGGACATGCACTCGTTGCATCCGTACTTCCGTTCGCTGATCCTGTCCACAAGATCTCAATCGTATCGCGAGGACGAGCAGGAGGATACACGCTCAAGATGCCTGATGATGAACGCAAACTCCAATCCAGGCGTGCATTCATGGATGACCTTGCTATGAGTCTTGGAGGATACGTTGCCGAAAAAATGATTTTTGGCGATATCACAACTGGTCCATCAAATGATCTCCAAGTAGCAACAGCAATGGCGCGAGACATGGTAACCAAATTCGGAATGTCGGAAGTCTTTGGTCCAATTGCACTTGAAGGAAATGAAGGACGAGCGATGTTTGGAAGAGGGATAGATGAAAAAGATTATTCTGAAAATATCTCTGCACAAATTGATAGTGAAGTACGAAGCATTATGAATACGGCTCACGAGACAGCGCAGCAAGTGCTTACAGAAAATAAACGAGTACTTGAAGTGATTGCACTTCGACTTATTGAAGTTGAAAATATCGAACGAGAAGAGTATGAACAAATTCTTACGGCTCATGGGATTAAGTTTAAGAATGAGGAGGTGATATAAAGCTGTTAATCTTTAGTTATTAACTTTTAGCAAAAACAGGGGCGGCCGAAGGCCGCCCCTGTTTTTTTATATCGTTTTTTGGTATAAATACAGAACTATATGCAAATATAGATGCACCTATAGCTCCTAGTCCTTTGTCGGCCGCAGTAACAGGGCAAAGGACAGGGTAGAGCTGTCGTGCTTATTGAAATTTAATTTATACTGCACCTATAGCTCAGTTGGTAGAGCCCTCGTCTTATACACGGGTTGTCCTTGGTTCGAGTCCAAGTGGGTGCACAGCCGTTAAAAAAATCTCCCCTGCGGGAGATTTTTAGGCTGTGCAAGGCGGAGCGATGTTGCGAAGCAACCGCGAGCCAGGGTCGCGAGCACTTAGTAGAATTCGAGTGGGCGAAGCCTGCGATGAATTATACTTAGTGACTTGTGACCACACGAACATTTTGATCTAGCAAAAACCACGAGCTAGGGTCGCGGAAATTTTCTGTCAGGAAAATTATCTGTGACCACAACAAAACAACACTCTGAAAAAAATTCTTCCAGGGGACCCGCCGATTACGGCACCCAGCTGTTAGAATTTTTTTCAGAGTTTTTCTTTATTTGTGCAACCCCCCCCTTTGCAATACTACTTGAGAAATGAAATACCAACCTCTCTCTTATTTTTTAAAGCACATTGATGAACCCAACGCCTCACGATGTAAAAACTTATTTACCGATTTTCAAGAACGCTTCAAAGCTTCCCCAGGATCACTTCGTAAACATCAAGCATGGAAGGGAGGATATATTCACCATGTAGAAGAAACAATGAATCTCGGAGCGATGATGTATAAAGAAATGAATTTGTTTCGTAAATTGCCTTTTACATTTTCTGATGTACTTCTTGTGTTATTTATTCATGATATGGAAAAACCATTTCGATATGTTTTACCTAAAAAAGAATTTAGAAACGATGTCGAGAAACATGAGTTCATAGAATCACTTATTAAAAATATAAGATAAAACTTTCTGCAAACCACAAGAATGCTTTGGAGTATATTCATGGGGAAGGGGATGATTTTTCTCGAACAAAGAGAATTCAAAAACCTTTAGCTGCGTTTGTTCATTGTCTCGATACGATGAGTGCACGCATCTGGTTCGATGAACCCAAAAATCGTTGAATAAAAATACCTAGGTCGGAGCTAGGTATTTGACATATCTCTCTCATATCGTATGGTAGTGCAGTAACCCGTTCTTACTTTATGATTGATACACCAACTGATACGCAGAAGCCACCTTGGCAAGAAGATTTTGAAAACTGCATGAATCTACTGAGACCGGTCTATACTGGTAATCTCACTGCACTGAATCCAGGAACTCATACCGAAATGCATACCATGTGTTACGGTACGTTCATTGAGCTGATGTTGCCGTTGAGGGTGGATATTCGCAAGTTCTATAATCTCCGGTACATCTTTACGTGCATTGGGCTGTTGCGAGAAATTCCAAGTGGTATAATCGAAAATCTACCACTTGTAACCACAGCAATTCTCCATCATAAGACACATTATCAACCACTCAAGATGCGTCAGAGTATCAGGGAGAGTGCTAAGTTTGCATGTGATCAGATTCCTGAGAACCATTCTGTCTTACTGACCGAGTTCATGAATGCGACACATGAAGGTAATTCCATCATGCGTCGGTATCCGGATGACAGATCCTGGATTGCAGACATTTGCACATTCTATTGGGGCTTGCCTTACGAAGAATTCAGAAAGGCATGGGGGCAAATTCTTCTTGGGTATGAAAATGTCGGATACAATCCGGTAAAATTCAAGAAAATTTCAGCTAACCATCTGAAACAGATACGTCGCTATGCAAATACTGAAGGCATCTGGCATACACAATACTTCAGGGAAAAATTTGCAGAAAGGTCGGTTGAAAATATTGATCGACTGTACGAAGAATTAGCTCCGACGTTGAGTGATTAACTTTGAGGCGGAGTTGGCAAAGCCAACTCCGCCCTTTTTATATCCTCATTTTATTCAAAATGTATATCTTTTTTCTTTTTAATAATTTCTTCTAGAAGAGGGAAAGTGTGAAGTGTTTCTGTTTCAATAATATGTTTTGCTTCTGATCTCGCTGCCTCAACCATCTTGAGATTTTTTATCGCTTCCATTCCGAGATCGCTCACACCCCATTGTTTACCACCTGCTAATTCTCCTGTTCCACGATTTTGCAAATCTATTTCTGCGAGTTCAAATCCATTCTTTGCAGTTGTCAGTGCTTGCAAGCGTCGTAGAGTGATATCACTCCTCGATTCGCTGTAGAGATAACAATATGCCTGATGAGAAGATCTGAGAACTCGACCTCTGAGCTGGTGAAGTTGTGCAAGTCCAAATCGTTCTGCACCCTCAATCACAATTACTGTCGCGTTTGGAATATTCACACCAACTTCAATTACCGAGGTAGAAACGAGAACGCGTGTTTCTCCCGTTTCAAATTTTTTCATTTCTTCTTCTTTTTCAATTTTGGTAAGTTTGCTGTGCATCACTCCGATGGTGTAATCTTTGAATTCAGTTTTTTCTAGACGCACCGCCTCTTCAACAACTGATTTTGCAATAAGTACATTTTGCTTCTGTTCATCCGGTTCAAAAATACGCGGACAGATAACATACACCTGTCGTCCATCTTCAAGTTGTGTGCGGATGTGTTCGTACATCTCTTTTCGTTTTGCATCTGTCACAATTTGAGTTATTGCAGGCTTGCGACCTTTGGGCATTTCATCTAATACTGTGAGATCGAGGTCTCCGTAGATAGTGAGAGCAAGTGTTCGTGGGATCGGTGTTGCAGTCATAGAAAGGAGGTGGGGAAGGAACTTGTCTTTTTGTGCAAGCTGAGCCCGTTGGTTGGTACCGAATCTGTGCTGCTCATCAATAATCACAAGCGCAAGATGTTTGAACAAAACTTTTTTGGAAATGAGTGCGTGCGTTCCGATCAGGATTGGAATCTCTCCATTTTCAACCCATGTCAGTAATTGTTTTTTTGATATGTTCGTATATTTTTCGGATGTGACTTTGGAAGGGAATTTGTACGCGCCACTTCCGGTGATCAATCCGACTTTGATATTAAAATTTCTGAAGAACTCGATGAAACTTTCAAACAACTGTTTGGCAAGAACTTCGGTCGGTGCCATGTATGCAATTTGGAGATTACCAAAATCCTGTCCCTTTGGTTTGGTATTGGTAATGCAATATGCAATCGTGGCAGCGATAGCAGTTTTGCCTGACCCTACATCGCCTTCGAGCAATCTCGACATGCTCGTGTTCTTGCTGAGATCATTTGTAATTGTTCGGACCGCATGTTGTTGACCTTTAGTTAATGTAAATGGAAGTGTGTTTGTAAAACGCTCAAGTATTTCTTTTGAAATTTCTATATCATACGAAGCGATGTGCTCGAGCTGTTTTCGTGTATTCAACTTTTGTACCTGTATTAGAAAAACTTCTTCGAAGGCAAAACGCTTTCGAGCTGATAATGCATCTTTTTGTTTTTGTGGAGTATGGATAAAAATAAGTGCAGTGCGTAGAGAGGGGAGTTTGTATTTTTTGAGAATTTCTTCAGGGATTGGATCTTCAAGAGTTTCGAATAATTCAGATTTGAAAATTCGATTGAGCGCATGATGAAGCCAGAGAGAACTTATGCCTTTTGATAATTTATAAATAGGAGACAACTCCTCGATCTTGTTGCCATGATCCGAAAACAAATCATCTCCGACTCCAATCGGCATTGTCTCAACTTTTTCTATCGATGGATTATTGAACATGAACTTGCCTTCAATACCTTTTATCTTCCCTGATACTTTTACAAATTCTCCTTCGGTATACATTTTTGCAATGTAGGGTTGATTGAACCACGTTGCTTTGATTGTCCCTGACTCGTCTTCGATAACGGCAGTTGCACGTGCGATCTTGGTCCGAAAAGTTTTGTCGAGCTTGAGATTTTTTATTCGTCCATACATCGTCATTTCATCGCCGTCTTGTGCATTCTGAATATATGAGAGAGTCGCAGTGTCTCCGTAACGGACAGGGAAGTGGTAGAGGATATCTTTGACGGTGAACATGCCAAGCTTGATGAGGGCGAGCTTATGGGATTTGTCTATGCGAATGATGGATTCGATCGGGTCACTGAGTTTCATTGGTACATTTTAGCATACCTGCCTCTTGGAGTTGAGAGAATAAAAAAAGCCCGCTGGGCGGGGTTTGTCATCTTGATTTCTTGGCTTTTGTTTCCTGAATCCTTCTTAGGGAGTCAAGGATTCGACGAATAAGCTGGAGCTTTGCTTTCATTTCTTGATCACATTACCACACCCTTTTCAAAACACAATATTAAAAAATCCCCGCCGACACATGTGTGTAGGTGGGGAAATGGAACATCCTCTATCCGACATGCGGATGTTTGACCCGCTTGACTTGGCGACGCTCCTTTTCGTAGGTGCTACAGTGTCCCAAATCCGGTTCACTGGCAACTGGTTTTTGTTCCTGATGATGAGGAGAATTATCCCTCCTCCAATCATGAATAGTTGTTTTCAGATTGAACGAATATCGACGCACTGTTATTTTGGGCAGATGTCTGGATGGGTTAGTTGTTGAAGGAACAGGGCTTGTACCGGTATGAGCGGCACCTTGCAAAGCACGAGTTACGTGCAAAGGCTGTCTATGCATAGGAAAAACAATATACCACACTATCTCAATTTTGCAAACTACATTGATATACATTACAAAATATACTACAATCCACATACGTCTTATGTACAAGACATCCGAAATGGAGACGTGGCTGAGTGGTCGAAAGTACCTCACTGCTAACGAGGCGTCCCGTTAAAAGGACCGAGGGTTCGAATCCCTCCGTCTCCGCCATCACAACTTAGTATCGAGCATGACCCGTATACTTAAATTAAACAAAACACACGCTTATCTGTCGTGTGTTTTGTCTAACAGTGGTAAGGTTGTATTACTGCAACATGTCAAAAAAAGCAAAGAAAAAAAAGAAAGGTCCTACACAACAGCACTATGTACCGAGATGCTATCTTTCAGCATTTACTGAACCAAATACTCCTGAAGGATATGAACCGTATGTATGGGTATTTAGTAAGAATGGTAAGGAAAAAAAGAAAAGATCTCCATATAATATTTTTACTGAAAATCACCTGTATACAATTGAATTTGAAGGTGAGAAAGATTTTTCAATCGAAACCAATCTTTCAAAAATAGAGGGAAAATTTTCTGAGGTAATGAAAACAATAAAAAATAAGAAATCATTGTCAGATCATGAACATGCACATCTCTCAATATTTGTTGCGGCACAACTTCAAAGAACAATGCGCTTTAAAAA
>JAYSRX010000076.1:0-3254 GCA_043720795.1 Minisyncoccota bacterium
AATAAGCTGAGCAAGTGGGTTAAGAATACGATCCTGGATTACACGTTTGAGTGGTCGAGCTCCGTAATGTGGGTTATAACCCTCCTTAGCCAAGAATGCGAGCACTGATTTTGCAAGCTTGATTTTGATATGCTTTTCAAGTAATCGATGTCCTACTTTTTCAATCTGAATGTTTACGATTTCTTCAATTGCCTTTTCTGAAAGAATATCGAAGATGATGACATCATCCAATCTATTCAAGAATTCGGGTCGAAAATGATCCTTAAGTGCTTTTTCAACCTTCTCTTTTGTTTCTTCATAGTGTGTCTTAGTAGACTTGTCAGAAGCAAAACCAATTGTCTCCATTTTGTCGATATGTTCGGCACCAATATTTGAAGTCATAATGATGACTGTGTTTTTGAAATTGACTGTTCGACCCTTCGAGTCAGTAAGCCGTCCATTATCAAGCACCTGTAGAAGCACATTGAATACTTCAGGGTGAGCTTTTTCTATTTCATCAAAAAGAATAACGGCGTATGGTCGGTGCCTGATCTTGTCAGTAAACGCACTTCCTTCATCATGTCCAACATAACCGGGAGGTGATCCGATTAATTTTGAAACCGAGTGTTTTTCCATGAATTCGGACATATCGACTCGCACAAGAGCCTTATCGTCATCAAATAAATAATCAGCAAGTGCCTTGGTGAGTTCGGTCTTACCTACCCCAGTTGGACCAAGGAACATAAATGAACCAATTGGTTTATCCGGATCAGAAATCCCTGCTCGAGAACGTTTGATTGCATTCGCAACTTTACGCACCGCGTTTTCTTGTCCGATTATTCGCTTTTTCAATTCTTTTTCCATCCGTCCAAGTTTACTTGCTTCTTCTTCAAGCATCCGTTCAACAGGGATACCTGTCCAGCGAGCAACAATAGATGCAATGTCTTCTTCCGTTACTTCTTCACGCAATATTTTACGAGATACTTGGAGATCTTTAAGTCGCTTTTCTTGCAGACGAAGATCCCGCTCAATCATCGGAATAGTTGCGTATCTGATTTCGGCTGCACGAGAAAGATCTGCTCTAGCCTCGGCTTGTTCTGCCTCGATGCGCAATGCTTCCAAATCTCCTTTGAATACTTTAATATTTGAAATGGTTTCTTTTTCATTTTGCCACTTGAGATCGAGTTCTCGAATACCTTCTTTGAGATCAGCAATTTCTTTTTCAATTTTTGCTAGTCGATTCTTTTGTATAGAAGTAGGTTTTTCTTCATTACTCAACGCTTCTTTTTCAATTTCAAATCTCATGATTTTGCGCTTGCCATCCTCGAGTTCTTCGGGCATGTTCTCAAGAGAGATTTTGAGTGTAGAAGATGCTTCATCGATAAGGTCTACTGCTTTGTCTGGCAAGAATCTATCAGTAATATATCGAGAAGACAATTGAACAGCTGACACAATTGCATCATCAGTAATTCGTACTCCATGATAAAGTTCGTATTTTTCTTTTATTCCTCGTAAGATTGCAGTTGCATCTTCAATACTTGGTTCTGCCACTGTTACTGGTTGGAACCGCCTTGTAAGCGCTGCGTCTTTTTCGATGTATTTTTGATATTCCTTAATAGTTGTTGCTCCAATTGCCTTGAGTTCTCCGCGAGCCAGTGCTGGCTTGAGCATATTAGACGCATCAAGTGATCCTTCTGAAGCACCTGCGCCGGCAAGTGTATGGATTTCATCGATGAATAAAATAATTTTTCCTTGCGCTTGGGTTACTTCTTTCAAAATCTTTTTGAGACGATCCTCGAATTCTCCTCGATATTTGGTCCCAGCAACAAGTGCTCCGAGATCAAGCGATACGAGTTCTTTATCTTTGAGAGATTCTGGGATATCGCCTTGGACGATTCGGTTTGCAAGACCTTCGACGATAGCAGTTTTACCAACACCAGCTTCTCCGATAAGAATCGGATTGTTTTTGGTTCTTCGAGAAAGAATTTGGATGATTCTGTTGATTTCTTTATCACGTCCAATTACAGGGTCAATTTTATTTTCTCGCGCTTTTTGAGTAAGACTAACTGTATACTTTCGGATAGATTTCATTGTCTTGGTAGTCTCTGACATTTTGGCTCTACCTGTTTTGATATCAGAAAGAATTCGCACGACATCGTCGCGTGTAATTTTGAATTTTACCAATGTATCCTTTGCCCTACTAGGAACTTCGAACAATGCCAAAAAGAGATGTTCAGTAGAAACAAATTCATCCTTAAGCGTTGCTGCAATCTTGGTTGAATATTCGATTGCTTGAGCAAGCTCGGGCGCAAGATAGACTTGGTATGATGGAGAAAGTGTATGTCCTGTATCAGGGACATCGATTGCTTCAAGTAATGTATCAGTAAGAAGTACAATATCTATTTCCAATTTTTCGATAATTGAACCAATAAGACTTTCCTCTTGAAGAATGAGGGCAAGCAATAAATGAATAGGGTTAACATGGTTCTGTCCCCGCTCGATTGCTAATTCATGTGCGTGTCGGATTACTTCTTTTGCTTTTGATGTGAAATTTTTGAATGGTTGCATATAGGTGTGTCGTTATGTTTTTATTGTACAATATTTTGGAAAAAAATCAAGAAAACGCTTATAGCGAAATCGGAATCTGAGCCTTCACACTATTAGTGGGCATGAATATCGTTCGGTCTACTGTGTTGTATATTTTCATCCCAACAACCGAGCCTTGTAGGTTAAGGAGAACACTTCCATTTAGAACATTTTGAGGGTTAACAGAAGTTGTAATTGAAAACAATGAATTGTCTTTTGTTCGATTCAAACTTATCACTTCCCCTACTCCAATACTCGCCCCATCTATTCCGGCCAATGAAATCACAGTTTGTGCCAATCTGAGAGCATTAGAATCTCCAAAAAATACCGGAGCAAAATCATTTGGGTTCTCGTCTTGAACTTTTAGAATGACAAAATCTGTTGTTTCTGAACTCGGTGCATATTTTACAAGAAATTTTCGGGATCCATAATATGCCGCATATATGACTCTCTTATCAACAGTATGTTTGTCAACCAATATATCCCCCTCTTTATTGAGTACGATTCCCATTGTCACAAAATTTTGAGTCTTTGCATTTATATAAAGCCTCGCTACGCTATTTTCATTTTTAGCTACAGCATTGATTGTTTGATCTTCTTGATTTACAACTACTGTTTCGACATCCTTAACAGGAGTAGGTTTTTGAGTAATAAAATCCTTGATATCTTGGACAGGCTGTTGTGTTACC
>JAYSRX010000077.1:0-9135 GCA_043720795.1 Minisyncoccota bacterium
TGTCGTCATTCCCGCGAAGGCGGGAATCCAGTCCGTATTAGAAAGGTATTATATTCTTTATGTAACTGAGAGTTAGTACTGTTCTCTGAAAGTAATTAATTAACGTCAGTGATCCTGGATCCCTGCCTTCGCAGGGATGACAACAAAAACTGAGATGACGACATTGGGAGATGACAACACGTATGTTAAAATCAATTCTATGAAACTTTCAACTGATAACTACAAAGGGGTGCGCGATTTTTATCCTGAAGATTACAAAGTCCTCGAATTTATTTTCAATACTTGGAAAACTGTATTACAAAAATACGGATACGAACAATATGATGCGAGTCCACTTGAATATGCTGAGATCTACAAGCAAAAGTCAGGTGAAGAAATCGTGAATGAGCAGACGTATACATTTACTGACAAAGGTGGACGAGAAGTCAGTCTACGGCCAGAAATGACGCCTACAGTAGCTCGCTTGGTAGCACGGAAACATCGCGAACTCAGTTATCCTCTCAGATGGTTCTCTATCCCTAATGTATTTCGATATGAGCGCCCCCAAAAAGGACGGCTTCGGGAACACTGGCAATTGAACGTTGACATGTTCGGAACAGATTCGATTTTTGCCGAAGTTGAAATGATCCAGATCTCCTATGACATTCTCAAAACTTTTGGACTCAAAGACTCTCAATTCGTCATCAAAATTAACAATCGAAAAATGCTCAATGCTTTTTTTGATAATACAGACTTCAATGAAGATCAAAAAACAAAAATAATCAAACTTATTGATCGTAAAAACAAAGTAGATAATTTTGCAGAGCAACTCAAAGAGATTGCGGGAAGGAATTTTTCTTTTAATCCTGAGATGGATGATGAAACAAAAAAAGTAATTGATATGCTCGAAAAGCGTGGTATTACAAATATCGAATTCGATCCCTACATGGTACGAGGCTTTGATTATTACAATGGGATTATTTTTGAAATATTCGATACAAGTCCTTCCAATAACCGTTCTATTTTTGGTGGTGGACGATATGACAATCTGACACATATATTTTCTGATGATAATATTCCTGCAATCGGTTTTGGAATGGGAGACGTTACCTTACGAGATGTGCTCGATACATATGACCTACTTCCCTCTTTTGGCAATATAACAGATATCTATCTCGCTCCACTCGGTCAAGAATTCATTGAACAAACAACTGTTCTTGCAAGTGAATTACGCAAATCAGACACAAAAGTTCTTGTCGACTATTCATCCAAAAAAATTGGTGACCAAATCAAAAAAGCACTCAATAAAAAGTGTATGTACTTTGCAGCAATTGGAGAAGATGAAATTAAATCTCAAAAACTCACACTTAAAAATCTTTCAAATAAAAAAGAAACCAAACTCGCATTCAAAAAAATAGAAAAATTTGTCAAAAAGAATTCATAGGTTAGAATAGAACACTATGAAAATACTTACATTCGATATCGAAACTACAAATACCTTTGACGAAGTTGGATCACCCAACGCATGTGATCTTGATCTTGCAGTTGTCTGCGTGCATGACAGTGAAACAGATGAGATGACATCCTACTTCAAAGAAGACCTCGGCAAACTCTGGCCCTTAATGGAACAAGCTGACATGCTTATTAGTTACAATGGAGATCATTTTGATATTCCCCTTCTGAACAAATATTATGCAGGTAATCTGACTCAGATAAAAAGTCTCGATCTCCTTGTAGAAATACGAAAAGTTCTCGGACGAAGAATCAAACTCGATGATGTTGCAACAGCAACACTTGGCGAATCCAAATCAGCTGACGGTCTGCAATCTATTATTTGGTGGAGACAAGGCAAGATCGACGAAGTAGTCGCCTACTGCAAACAAGACGTACTCGTAACCAAAAAAGTATATGACTTTGCGATGACCAACGGATTTCTTTTGTATGGTAAAAATGGAACTCAGGAAAAGATTATGCTTGATACTTCTAATTGGGAAAAGATTCCGGAAAATAATATAGCGCCTACGTTGGGATTTTAAGTACAGATAAAAACTAATCTTTATTAAGATTTCGTTTAATATCTTCACGAGTAGCCCAATTCACCAAAGCTTTCCAAGCCAAGGGAAGTAGAATGAACAGTACTGCTAATACAATTATTATTTCCATCTCAAAATCATATGGTCAGCACACAAGTGTGTCAAGTATATTAATTGAATTATCAACACCTTGACTTGACAAAATAGATGTGTTGTGTATAATCTAGAGGTGTTTGGTGGGTCTTTACCCTCTCACGGTCAATGTACACAAACCGTAACCAAACACTTCAAAATGCATCAGCGAAAGCTGGTGTTTTTTGATTAATCCCTTTCCATATCTCCGGAATGCATTTTTAATTCTTTGTTACTTTTCCAAAAGGGTATAATGCTCCAGAAGTGCTTTTCGCCACCGTCAATTTGTCTTACAACCACCTTCAGTCTTTTCTCTACTCCTTTATCATTAATAATTGCAGTAAAACCATAGTATATGCATCCTTTCAATAAAGTTTCATTTCGCGTATTTGTTTTCACCTCTACAAACACTTTTCTACGATGTTTTTCCTGAAGTGTTCTGGACATCTTTAGTATTTCAGGAGCTAGGTGTATATTCTTAAGTCTCATAAATGCATCATTTCGCTCTCTGATTTTCCTCTTTTCTTTGAATTTCAAATGCTCAATTCCTTTTGCATTAAAAGAAACTTCCTCTGTCCCAAAGTAAGGACACTTGACGGATCCTATACTCCTATAAAATTCTTCAGCAGAAAGACGCAGTTTTTCAAAATTAGCGTCTGTTTTCAGATTACTGGTGTTCTCCTCTTTCATTTTTGTATTATTTATTTTCTAATAAAACGACCAGCAATAGTCATTAATTTCAATTATACACCCGAAATCATGCTTATTGTTACACTTTCTCTGACTTGTCATAAAAAACTAATTTAGAAAATAAAATAAACGTACTGTCAATATTTTAACTTTGATATAGCACAGAAAAGAAGATGCGGATATCCTAAATTAAAAGAAGTAGAATCACAGCCAATATGACCCGATAAATCACAAACACCTTGAACGTGTTTGTTTTTAAAAACTTAAGTAGAAAGTCGATTGCCAACCATCCAAAGATAAATGCGGTGACAGCGCCAATTGCCAAAATTAGATATTGTCCCCCTATCAAACTTGGATCTTGAACAATATCTTTTACTTTTAATAATCCTGAGCCGACGATAATCGGGATAGAGAGTAAGAAACTAAATCGCACAGCAATATCTTTTCTTACTCCCATGAAATACCCTCCAGAAATAGTCATCCCTGACCTCGACATCCCAGGAACGAGTGCAAGTGCCTGAAATAGTCCGATAGTAAAACTTTTTGTATAAGAAAGTTCGCAACTCACATCATCTGCTTTTTCTTTTTTGGAATACATCCAATCTGCAGCAAGCATGATAAGTGAACCGATAATCAGAGTCAGTGCCACGAGCTGAGTATTTCGAAATACTGTCTCCATATAGTCTTGAAGAAACAAACCAGCGATCAATGCGGGGATTGTTCCGACAATAAGAAAGAGTGTGAGAACATTTTTTATGTTGTCCTTACATCCAGTAAATAGATTCACAATCAACTCCCCTATGTCCTTTCTAAAATAGAGTAGCACCGCACATGCCGTTGCAAGCTGCAAAACAGCATCAAAAGCAAGTCCTCCGACCTGATCTATCCCCAGTAGCTCCCGAGCGATGATAAGGTGCCCTGATGAAGAAATGGGTAGGAATTCGGTCAGACCCTGCACCATCCCCAAGATAATTGAATCAATTGTTGAAAGCATATATAATATACTCATTACTATAACAAATAATTGTCATGAATAAAGTTTTTATTCCGATTTCGATTGTTGTTTCAGGATTGATTATTGCTGGAGCAATCTATCTAACAACAAGACAACAGGAAGCGCCAACTGGTACCGGCGAAGATGTAGAATTAGCAATTACACCAATTGATAAGAATGATCACATCATCGGTAATCCAGATGCAGAAATTGTAATTGTAGAATATTCAGATTACGAATGTCCTTACTGTAAAGGATTCCATGCAACAATGAACAAAGTCATGGAAGAATACGGACCTACTGGAAAAGTTGCGTGGGTATATCGGCATTTCCCACTTGTCCAAATCCACAAAGCAGCGCAACCAGCAGCCGAAGCTTCTGAATGTGCAGCCAAACTTGGAGGAAATGATAAGTTCTGGGCATATACAAACGAAATCATCCCTACTTCACCACAATCTCTTTCAACAGAAGGTTTGCTTGCAGCTGCAATAAAAGTTGGAATTAACGAAAGTGAATTCAAAGCATGTATTGCATCAGACTATCCAAAGCAAGAAGTTGCAAAAGACGTCGCTGACGGAAACGCAATCGCCAAAGTCGATAAGCAATTTGGAACTCCATACAACATTTTGATTTCAAAATCTGGAGGACAAACTGTGATCAAAGGTAACCAACCTTACGCAAACGTAAAAGGAGCAATTGACGCTATCCTTTCAGGAAAAGAAAGTCAGTAAAATTAGTCGAGATAAAACACGCCACAGTCGATTGATTGTGGTGTGTTTTTGTTTGGAGGTGATAACTTCGCTTATTAGCCTCTGTATGAACTCAATCTCTTGATTTGACATATTGATATATTTGTTATATTGTTTTATTCAGAGAACAAACCAGCTGATCACCAATTAGCACAACAACAAAATAGTCATGCTAAACACACTTAGACTTGGAAAATCAATCGACAAAATTACAGCAACGGATGATTCTTCTGAAAATCCTTTGGAACGAATCTCCTCATTTCATATCCCGTCTCTGAACAAACTTCGATTCAACGGAACAGCTATTTGTCTGTTTTATAAAACCTCAAGTGGTCGAATTAAGACTGTCATATTCGAAGGACGACGTGGACCAAACACAGATTCACCCATTGAGACGTTTACAACCACAAAGACAGAAGCATTTATTGAGGAGCTTTATACCGCTTCAGACACTAGCACATTTGCTCATTTTGCTTCACATTGGGGTTATAAACAGGAAGATCTGATTAAGACAATCTGGTCAGCGGCATTAGAGAACCTTTCGATTGACCAATTATACAGCCTACTCTGGCAATGCCGTCTATCATAATCCATGACACCCCGACCAAAAACATTTCAATGCTTTCTTGGTCAGGGTGTTTTCTTTTTAACCGCACAATTATAAGTGTCGTCATTCCCGTGTAGACGGGAATCCAGTCCGTATTAGAAAGGTATTATATGCTTTATATAACGTAGAGTTAGTACTGTTCTCTGAAAGTAATTATATGAATTTTGTAATCCTGGATCCCTGCCTACGCAGGGATGACGTGCTAATGGTTATGAAACCCACACCACTCACAATCTTTTTTCTGACACCCTTTCTGGAGTAGTTCTCCCGACATAATTTCTTGTGACACTTCGCGAATTTTGGTTTTGAGATTCGAAATATCATCTGCAGTTACAGGTACTGCATATCTCTCGTGTTCCCCTTTGTCATTTTTTTCTAGAAAATCGAGTACGGTTTCATGTATCGAATATGCACCTTCGTGATAATTATCAAGTAAAATGTGATAAAACATTAACTGTCGTTTCAAATCCTCTTTCTGAAGCTTTTGTTTTTTTGAAAAAGCTTTTCCTGTTTTATAATCGATGACAGTTATCGGACCATCAAGTACAGAGTTCAAGAACTCGATCTTATCAAGATTACCGTTTAAAGTAATTGTCTCTCCTGATTCAAGTACAAAATCAGTAAATATTTTGCGTTCGACTGCAGTATTCCATTTGAGAAGTGGCAACCGATCTTCATACCACGAATCCAAAGAATCCAAACCTTTCTTTCGATATTTTTTTAATTCCTTTTGATTGAACTGACTATTATCAACTTGTTGTATATAAAAATCTAAAAGAATTTGCTTATCGAGTATTTTTTCTTGTTCGAGGCAAAGTGTGAAAAATTTCTCAAGAGCACCGTGCATAAGATTTCCGTATTCAAGCACTACCGAATATCCGCTCGGAATTTGAATAAGATTTTTATAAAAATATTTTATCGGACAAGAAATGTAATTATTGAGAGCAGTTACAGTTAACCCTCGTTTCATAAACAGTTCTTTTACAAAAGCAGGTTCGTAAATGGTTCGATTCTCACTCACAGGTTCAATGAATAATCGAATATCTCCGATATGAGTTGTTTCAAATTCTCGAGTATCCAAAGACTCTACAAATTCAGTTGGGATTTCTCCAATGAATCGAGACTTTTCTTGTTCCTTCCCTTCCCAATCTGTTTTGGAACTTGTAATACAAAGTCCATACTTGGCTCGCGTCATAGATACATAGAACAATCTTCGCTCGTCATGTTCGTCTCCTGAATAGGATTTGATCGGAAGAGCAATACCACCAAAGCTTCGACTCTTTTCCCAACATCTCGAAGTAGTATTCACAATATAGACATACTCAAATTCTTTTCCTTTGGATCCGTGTGTGGTCATGAGTTGGACTCCTGCTTCGATTTCAGGATTTGAATTTTCAATATCAAGATGATATGCGTGATATGAATCGATCATGGCAATGAAGTTTTCTGCAGTACAAATTTGTTTTGCCTGCTGTTTTTTTATTTCATCAAACAGTTTATCAATTGAAAGCAATTTATCTCGACTCAAATCACTTCCTAACATATATGTGTTGTAGCCGATTGTCTGTAGGAATTGTTTAAGAAAATCAATCAGTCGTGTATTTTGAATTGTAACAATTGATTCTTCAATGTGTGTAGAAAATTGGAGTAGTGCTTCAGTATTGGCAACTCCAATTTCCTTGAGAATTGCTTCATTACGAATAATGTCAAAAAGTGTCTTGTTTGATTCTCGCTTGTAGTGGTTTCGTTTTTGTAAAATTTTGACCGCATCATACCCACCAATATTCAAGAAATTTATAAACAGAGATTTTGCCAATGATTCCTCATCATTCGGATTGAGAATCACTCGAATAAGTAAAATGAGATTAGCAATATCAGGATTATCAAAAATACTACTTTTTGAAAAAACAGTAAATGGGATTTTGTGATGAGCGAGAATTGATTTGATATCTTCAGTATGCTTGTTTGACCTGAAGAGTACTGCTATCTCTTTTGGATCGACTCCATTATCGATTTTTACTTTAATATCTTGTGCAAGAAAAAGAAGTTCGAATTTATAATTTGAAAATTCACCGGTTCGTATTTTTTCTTTTTCTTTAGTATTGGAATGTAGTGAGACTGCATTTTCTATAGAATGTTCAATAACGGCTTGTGAAGCATCGAGGATTGTCTGGATTGATCTGTAATTTGATTTGAGATCAATATGAATAATATCTTTATATAAATTATTGAAATGCGTAAATGTTTCTGCACTTGCACCTTGGAATCTGTAGATTGATTGCTTTTCGTCCCCTACAGTAAATATGTTTGATCGTCCTTCAAGGTGTTCAGCATCTGTAAGGAGTGTAATAAGCTCATTTTGCCCCATGTTGGTATCTTGATGCTCGTCTACAAGGATGTATTGGTATTGTTCCTGAACCTCCAATTTGAGGTTAGGATTGGCATGTAATTGAGCAATCACTGTCAGGATCATGTCTGAAAAATCATAGAGTTTCCCTTCTAGTAATTTGATTTGATATTGTTCGTATACTTCAGCTATTTCATAAGCCTGAGCAATCCGTCTATTTATTTTTTCTTCTTCAGCTGGTTTGATATCACCCGCATTGAATTCTTTGTATTTGCGAGCGTAGTAATTTTTGGGTTCATCAAGCATTTCTTGTTTCCATAATGGAATAGATACTCTGAATTGCTCTACATCAAATCCTTCATGCTTGAGATTATTGATTGCTCGCACAATGTCATTTACTTTTTGATAGTCGTCGTGCTGTCCAATGAGATGTTCGAATTCACCTGCTTTCAAAATATTTTCTATGTATCGTACTTTTTGTAAATCATCAATGACTGTAGAATATTCAAATTGAGGAAAATAAATTGGAAATGTTTTTATAATGTGTTCACAGAACGCATGAAATGTAAAAATGTTTGTTCGATATGCCAAGTCACCAATATACAATCGTAATCTCTCTCTCATAGCAAATGTCCCTGAGTTGGTAAATGTAACCGCAAGAATATTTTCTGGATGAGTATCAGTTTGTTTTAAAATTTGAGCAATGCGGAGAGTGAGTATCTGTGTCTTACCTGTTCCTGGTCCTGCATTCACCATGACTGGCCCTTCTATTGAGTCTACAGCGAGCTTTTGTTCAGGATTCAGGCGAGAGTATTCGAGATCGAATTTTTCTGTATTCATGGGTAGATTCTACCACAAGAGTATCTCCAATTTCTACATTCGCTCCGCTCGTAAGAAATTTAGGTTTATCACAAAAATAAAAGCCCCAGCATCTAGATAGATACCGGGGCAGGACGAAACATGGTTAATTGCGAGATGGGACAAAAATGCGAGCTTTTGTCCCGACAAACTCATTCAGATCAGAAAGATGAGTTCTCTGCCATTGACGTTGCTGCCTGCGCAGTACCAGAAATTTTTTCGGATTTTGAGGGCAGAAAAATATGTTCAAATCTGGGAGAAGTTGCTGTATAACCTTCTTATCGTTTGATTTTTGGACAGCTAGCACTCCGGCATGGCAGAGTGCAAATGGTATCAAAATATCAGAGTCCAGAGAGTCTGGAATTGTAAAGTCACAATGTCGCAAGACCAGTTCCTTGTTCCAACTTGGAACAACAACAGTGAATGGATTACTAACTGGCGACGCAGCCTGTACGATTGTCGAAATACAAAGCACGGACGACACGACAGCGGGAACAACACTCGAATTCTTCATGGTAGTAATTTTTGGTTTTTTGCTGAAGAGATTAACCATTTAATCGACACAGCTTAAAGAGTTCAATACCATGAGACCCTGCATCAAGTGCGGGGTGACATTAAGCTCTCAAAGCTAGAGCGATACATAAAAAGAACCTATTTCTAGGTTCTTTTATACTACTTTTTATCAAAAAGTCAATTTTAATAGTTTTCGAGTCGGTTAGCCTTCTCATGTTGGCGAATTTTTTCGT